>NZ_JAKRMO010000094.1:0-10106 GCF_022346485.1 Brachybacterium sp. ACRRE
AAGAGACAGCCCCGGACGCCCGCCGCGAACGCCCGGAACCCCGCCCGCATTCCCGACGCGCCCGACGCGCCGGGGTGACCTCCCCGACCCTTCCGAGGCCCGCCGGGACGGCCCGTCCGTCGGCCCTCACCAGTACGCTGGAGCGCATGGCCGACGACTTCGTTCACCTCCACGTCCATACCGACTACTCGTTGCTGGACGGGGCCGCGAAGGTCGACAAACTCATCGACGAGGTGGTCCGCCAGGACCAGAAGGCCATCGCCATCACCGACCACGGATACGTGTTCGGCGCCTACGAGTTCTACAAGACCGCGACGGCCGCCGGCGTGAAGCCGATCATCGGCGTCGAGGCCTACGTGACCCCGGGGACCAGCCGCCACGACCGCACCCGTGTGCAGTGGGGCACGAAGGCCCAGCAGGAGGCCGGGGACGACGTCTCCGCCCGCGGCGCCTACACGCACCTCACCCTGCTCTCGCGCTCGACCGAGGGCATGCACAACCTGTTCCGCCTGGCCTCGGAGGCCTCGCTCGACGGGCAGATGGGCAAGTGGCCGCGCATGGACCGCGAGATCCTGCAGAAGTACTCGGGGGGTCTGATCGCCTCCACCGGCTGCCCCTCGGGCGAGGTGCAGACCCGCCTCCGTCTGGGTCAGTGGGACGAGGCGGTGAAGGCCGCCGGCGAGTTCCAGGACATGTTCGGCAAGGAGAACTACTTCGTCGAGCTCATGGACCACGGCCTCGATCTCGAGAAGCGCGTGACCAAGGAGCTCATCGAGCTCTCGAAGCACATCGGAGCCCCACTGCTGGCGACCAACGACCTCCACTACGTCACGGAGGAGGACGCGAAGATCCAGGACGCCCTGCTGTGCATCAACTCGGGCTCCACCTTCGACACCCCGGGTCGCTTCAAGTTCGGCGGCTCCGGCTACTACCTGAAGTCCGCCCGCGAGATGCGCGAGCTGTTCCGCGAGCTGCCCGAGGCCTGCGACAACACCCTGAAGATCGCCGAGATGTGCGAGGTCTCCTTCACCACGACCGCCGAGGGCGCGAACTTCATGCCCGTCTTCCCCTGCCCGCCCGGCGAGGACGAGCACTCGTGGTTCATCAAGGAGGTCCAGCGGGGGCTCGAGTACCGCTTCCCGCAGGGCATCCCGGACGACGTGAAGAAGCAGGCCGAGTACGAGACCGGGATCATCACCCAGATGGGCTTCCCGGGCTACTTCCTCGTCGTCTCCGACTTCATCAAGTGGGCCAAGGAGAACGGGATCCGCGTGGGGCCGGGCCGCGGCTCGGGCGCCGGCTCGATGGTCGCCTACGCCATGCGCATCACCGACCTGAACCCCCTCGAGCACGGCCTGCTGTTCGAGCGGTTCCTGAACCCCGACCGCGTCTCCATGCCCGACTTCGACGTCGACTTCGATGATCGCCGCCGCGGCGAGGTCATCGAGTACGTGACCCGCAAGTACGGCGACGACAAGGTCTCCCAGCTGGTGACCTTCGGCGTCATGAAGACGAAGAACTCCCTCAAGGACGCCTCGCGCGTGCTCGGCTACCCGTACGCGATGGGCGACATGCTCTCCAAGGCGCTGCCGCCCTCGGTCATGGGCAAGGACATCCCGCTCTCGGGCATCCACGACCCCGAGCACAAGCGCTACGCCGAGGCCGGCGAGTTCCGCCGCGTGGTCGACGAGAACCCCGATGCGCAGCGCGTCCTCGAGATCGCCAAGGGCGTCGAGGGACTGGCCCGCGGCTGGGGCGTGCACGCCTGCGGCATCATCATGTCCAGCCACACGCTCACGGACATCATCCCGATCATGCGCCGCCCCTCGGACGGCCAGGTCATCACCCAGTTCGAGTACCCCGAGTGCGAGGCGCTCGGGCTGTTGAAGATGGACTTCCTGGGGCTGCGCAACCTCACGATCGTCTCCGATGCGCTCGACAACATCGGGAAGAACGGGAAGACCGCCCCGGACCTGGAGACCCTCGAGTTCGACGATCCCGCCCCGTACACCCTGCTCCAGCGCGGCGACACCGCGGGCGTGTTCCAGTTCGACTCCGCCGGCTACCGAGAGCTCTGCCGGCAGATGAAGCCCGACAAGTTCGGCGACATCTCCGCGCTCGGCGCGCTCTACCGCCCGGGCCCGATGGGCATGAACTCGCACACGAACTACGCCCTGCGCAAGAACGGGCTGCAGGACATCACCCCGATCCATCCCGAGCTCGAGGAGCCCCTGCAGGAGGTCCTCGCCGAGACCTACGGCCTGATCGTCTATCAGGAGCAGGTCATGCAGATCGCCCAGAAGGTCGCCGGGTACTCGCTCGGCGAGGCCGACATCCTGCGCCGCGCGATGGGCAAGAAGAAGAAGGCGGAGCTGGACAAGCAGTACGTCTCCTTCGAGGCAGGCATGAAGGAGCGCGGCTACTCCGCCGCCGCCATCAAGGCCCTCTGGGACACGCTGCTGCCCTTCGCGGACTACGCGTTCAACAAGTCGCACTCCGCCGCCTACGGCGTGGTCTCCTACTGGACGGCCTACCTCAAGGCGCACTTCCCGACCGAGTACATGGCGGCCCTGCTCACCTCCACCCAGGAGAACCGCGACCGCCTCGGCTTCTACCTCGGCGACTGCCGCCACCACGGCATCACCGTGCTGCCCCCGGACGTCAACGAGTCCGACATGTACTTCTCGGCCGTCGGCGACGACATCCGCTTCGGGCTCTCCGCGATCCGCAACGTGGGCGCGAACGTCGTCGAGGCGATCCTGCAGGCCCGCGAGGAGAAGGGCGCCTTCACGTCCTTCACCGACTTCCTGGACAAGGTCCCGCTCACCGTGTGCAACAAGCGCACCATCGAGTCCCTCATCAAGGGCGGCGCCTTCGACTCGCTCGGAGCAAACCGCCGCTCCCTCGTCCTCATCCACGAGGACGCCGTGGACTCCGTGGTCGGCGTCAAGCGCAAGGAGGCCCAGGGCCAGTACGACCTGTTCGGCTCCGACCTCTTCGGCGGCGGGGAGGACGGCGACGAGGCCTCTGGGTCCTCGGCGACCATCACGATCCCCGAGGTCCCCGAGTGGGACCGCAAGGAGAAGCTCGCCTTCGAGCGCAACATGCTGGGCCTGTACGTCTCGGATCACCCGCTGCACGGGCTCGAGCACATCATCGCCCAGAACTCGACGACCACGATCAGCTCCCTGGCGGACGACGGTGCGATCGAGGACGGCACGATGGTCACGATCGCCGGTCTCATCACGGGCCTGCAGCGCAAGACCACCAAGAAGGGCGACATGTGGGCGATCGCCACGGTCGAGGACCTCGAGGGTGCGATCGACTGCCTGCTGTTCCCGACCACCTACCAGACCGTCGCGACCGAGCTCGCCGAGGATCTCGTGGTCTCCATGAAGGGCCGCGTCGACACCTCCAAGGGCATGCCCGAGATGCGCGTCATGGAGATGACGATCCCCGACACCTCCAGCTCGATGGGGACCGACGGCCCCGTGATCATCACCGTGCCCGCGGCCCGCTTCACCCAGCGGATCGCCGAGGACCTGCGCGGCGTGCTCGAGGACAACCGCGGCATGAGCGAGGTGCGGCTGAAGCTCCAGGAGCCCGGACGCTCCACGCTCATGGAGCTCGACCGCAGGCTCGCGGTCTCGCCGTCGGCCGCGCTCTACGCCTCGCTCAAGGCTCTGCTGGGCCCCGGCTGCCTGCACTGATGAGCGAGCACGCGGGGCAGGCCGGGCGAGGCGGACCGGGTGGTCGGTCCGGACGGGCGGGGACGCTGCGCGCGGCGACGTTCAACATCCATCACGGCGCCTCGGCCGACGACCACCTCGACCTCGCCCGCACCGCGGCGGAGATCCGTGCACTGGACGCGGACGTCGTGGGCCTGCAGGAGGTCGACGTCGCCTTCGGCGACCGCTCCGCGGGCGAGGACCAGGCTCGGGCGCTCGCCGAGATGCTCGGGATGGACGTGGCCTTCGCGCCGGCCATCGACCGCCCGGGGACGGACCCCGACGGGCCCCGGCGCCAGTACGGGGTCGCACTGCTGGTCCGGGGGCGGATCCTCGAGTCCGAGACGCACCTGCTGCCCGCCGCTCCCGGCCTCGGGCCGCTGCGCGAACCGCGCGCCGTGCTGTGCGCGAGCGTGCGCACGGCGCGGGACGAGGCCGGCCCCGCGGACGCTTCGGCGGGGAACAGGTCCGATCCCGCGGACGCGCCGGCGAGCCCCGATCTCACCGTCCTCGTCACGCACCTGGACACGGAGCGCCCCGAGCATCGCCGCGCACAGATCGGGCGGATCCTCGAGGTCGCAGCCCGGCGGGCACAGGACCTGCACGGATCGGGCGTCGACGCATCGGACGTCGACGGCTCCGCCGCTCCTCCCGCGCTGCTGCTCGGAGACATGAACGCCGATCAGAGCGCCCCCGAGATGCGGCTTCTCGCCGCCTCGGGCTGGCGCGACGCGGCCCTCGAGGCCAGCGGCCGGGCACCGGTCGGCGGTGGCCGCGACATCCGTACCTCGGACGGCGAGGTCTCGGAGGTCCGTGCCATCGGCGGCGCATCGGCGGCCGGGCGCGTGGGGAGGACCCTCACGGCGGCGCTGCGCTCGCCGGCGTTCGCCGTCGCGACCACCGCGGTGGTCTCGGCGGCCTCGAACGTGCTCGCCGCCGTGGTCTCGCGGCTGCCGGGCACGGGCCGGACCGTGGGCGCAGGGGTGCGCGGATCGTTCCCCGCCGTGTTCCCGGTGCGGAGGATCGACGGGATCTGGGTCCACGGGCCGCTCGTCGCGCGCGCCGTCGAGGTGCCGCCGGGGAAGGCATCGGACCATCGGGCCGTCGTCGCGACCCTCGAGGACACGGGCCCGGCCTGAGCGGCCCGCGTCTGGCCTACGGTGGGGCCATGACCGTCGACGCCGCCGCCCTCCTGCCCGATCCGCTGCTGCGCGGCTTCCGTGAGCGCGCCGCGGTCCACGACCGCGAGAACACCTTCCCCCGTGATGACCTCGAGGATCTCCGGGAGCTCGGCTACCTGCGCCTGCTCGTGCCCCGCGAGCTCGGCGGGATCGGCGCGAGCCTGCTGGAGGCGAGCCGCGTCCAGCGCCGCCTCGCGGGCGCCGCGCCCGCGACCGCCCTGGCGATGAACATGCACCTCGTGATCACCGGCGCCGCCCTGCACGCCCATCGCCTGGGCGCCGAAGGGGTCGAGCCGCTGCTCGAGCACGCGCTCGCGGGGCGCCTTCTCGCCTTCGGCATCTCCGAACCCGGCAACGAGGCGATGCTCTTCGACTCCCAGACCGTCGCCCGCAGCGACGGCCAGGGCGGATACCTGCTCGAGGGCACGAAGATCTTCACCTCGCTCGCCCCCGTGTGGGACCGGCTGGTCGTGCACGGGCGGATCCCCGGGGACGACGTCGACCTCCCGCTCGTCCTCGGCTCGATCGAGCGCACCGACGCGGTCGAGACGCTCGAGGACTGGGACACCCACGGCATGCGCGCCACGCAGTCGCGCACCACCCGCCTGCACGGCGCCCACCTCGCGCCCGAGGACGTCATCACCCGGACGCCCGTCGGTCCGAACACCGACCCCTTCGTGGTCGGGATCTTCGGGGCATTCGAGCTGCTCCTGGCGTCCGTGTACACGGGACTGGCCGAACGCGCCGTCGAGCTGGGCACGCAGATCGCGTCTCGGCGCCGCAGCGCCACGCGCGGCATCGTCCTCGCCGACGACCCGGACGTGCGCAGCCGCCTCGCCGGCGCGGCGATCGCCCTGGACGGATCGGTGCTGCAGATCGAGAAGCTGGTCGCCGACCTCGACGCGATGGGCACGGGCACGGGCGGGCCGGGGACCGTGGACCACGGACCGCGCTGGTTCCTGCAGCTCTCAGGAGTGAAGCACCGCGCGACCGAGGCGGCGATCGGCGCGGTCGACCAGGTGCTCCGCGCGAGCGGCGGCGCGCACTTCTCGCGCACCTCGGAGCTCGAGCGGCTCTCGCGTGACGTCCGCGCCGGCCTGTACCACCCCTCGGATGACGAGTCCGTGCACGGCTCCTACGCGCGGGCGCTCCTCGGAGAGATCGGCGCCGAGCGCGGGGAGTGAGCGGCCGGGCGTGAGGGGTGAAGGGCCGGGCAAACCGCCGGACCGGCGGCCCTCAGGCGCGTGGGCCCTCAGGCCCGTCGGCGCTCCGGTGCGACCGGCCTCAGGGTCGACCGGCCTCAGGGTCGACCGGCCTCAGGCGCGTCGGTAGCCGAGGACGACGGCGGGGGAGCCGGTGACCTCGTAGCGGAAGTTCGGCAGCAGCTCCACGTAGCCGCAGCGACGGTAGAGCGCCCGCGCAGGGTTGTCGGGGCCCGTCGACAGCAGCGAGGTGGTCTGGGGCATCGTCGCGTGCAGATGCTCGAGGAGCGCACGGGCGAAGCCGCGTCCGCGCGCCCACGGTGTGGTCGCGACCTCGACCACCTCGAAGGCGTCGCGCGTCCAGTCCGCGAGCCCTGCTGTTTCGAGCGCGCCCTGCACCTGCCGCGGCCACCAGGAGCTCGGATGGTAGGCATGCCCGAACAGCATGGAGTGCAGCTGCGAGGTCTGCTCGTCCTCCACCACGGCGATCCGCGTGCCAGGGACCAGCGAGAGCGAATGGCGGATCCGACCGCGCAGATGATCGAGAAGGGACGCGCTCGCGTCCCACGCGGCGCGGTAGACCTCGAGGACCTCCTCGAGGCGGGCACGGGCCTCCTCGGGAGTCAGGTCACGCGCGTTCGCAGAGGGCACAGCGACAGACTAGAGCGGCAGAGGACAGGCCGCAGGGCGGCTGTGGACGAAGGTGCGTGCCGTCGGTCACCGGTGCGTGGGCCGCGTCACCGGAACTCGGCGGCCGTTCGCGGACACTAGGGTTCCATATTTCGGACACTATTCCGCATGCCGAGACTTGAGCGTAAATTCGCCGATCGTGACGCACTATCCCGCCCCGACGACGTCGGCCCCCTCCGAGCCGAATGCACCCGACGCAGCCCCCGCGAACACGCGCGGACGCGTGATCGTCGCCTCCATGGTCGGCACGACCATCGAGTTCTTCGACTTCTACGCGTACGCGACCGCGGCCTCGCTGGTCTTCCCCGCGCTCTTCTTCCCGAACGAGACGCCCACGACGCAGCTGCTGAGCTCCTTCGCCATCTTCGGCGTCGCGTTCTTCGCGCGCCCCATCGGCTCGATCATCTTCGGGCACTTCGGCGACCGCATCGGCCGCAAGCGCACGCTCGTGGCGAGCCTGCTGGTGATGGGCATCGCGACCTTCCTCATCGGCGTGCTGCCCACCGCTTCCGCCCCCGGCTTCACGATCCTCGCGCCCGCGATCCTCGTGCTCCTGCGCTTCTGCCAGGGTGTGGGCCTGGGCGGCGAATGGTCCGGCGCGGCCCTCCTCGCGACCGAGAACGCGCCCGCCGGCAAGCGGGCCCTCTACGGCACCTTCCCGCAGCTCGGCGCGCCGATCGGCTTCATCCTCTCGAACATCCTGTTCGTGATCCTCAGCCTCACCATGACCGACGCCCAGTTCGCCTCCTGGGGCTGGCGACTGCCGTTCCTGTTCTCCGCGGCGCTCGTGATCGTGGGTCTGTGGGTGCGGCTCAAGCTCATGGAGACCCCCGCCTTCCAGAAGGTCCTCGACGAGCAGCGCGTGGCCTCGGTGCCGATCGCCCGCGTGTTCAAGACCGCCTGGAAGCCGCTGATCCTCGCGACCCTCGCCATGGTCGCGACCTACGTGCTCTTCTACATGATGACCGCGTTCCTCATGGTCGTCGGCACCACGCCTGCCGACGGGGCCGTGCCCGGGCTCGGCTACGCACGCCCGACGTTCCTGACCATGCTCATCATCGGTGTCGTCTTCTTCGGCATCTTCACCGTGGTCTCCGGTCCGCTCGCCGACCGTATGGGGCGGCGCCGCATGCTGCTCATCGTCACCGCGCTCATCGGCATCTACGGTCTGCTCCTGCACCCCCTGGTGGGCGGCGGCACCGTGGGCGTCATGGCCGCGCTGATCATCGGCTTCACGCTCATGGGCCTCACCTTTGGCCCGATGGCGGCGTTCCTGCCCGAGATGTTCAAGGCCGACGTCCGCTACACCGGCAGCGCCGTCAGCTACAACATGGCCTCGGTGATCGGCGCGGCACCCGCGCCCTACGCCCTGATCGCCCTGTGGACGGCCATGGGCGGTCAGCTCTGGCTCGTCGGCGGCTACCTCGCACTGGCGGCCGTGGTCACCCTGGTCGCGCTGTTCATCGGCTCGGAGACCAAGGACGTCGACTACCTCGCCTGAGCGCCGCGGCCGGTCCGTCGGCCGACACACGCGGCCAGTGGGCCGAGGACCGAAGATATGAGGCCGGCGAACCAAGGACGCACGTTCTTGGTTCGCCGGCCTCGTGTCTTGTGCCCGGGCTCGGGCCCCGGGCGCCCGGCCCAGCGGGTTGCCGAGCACCCGGGCCGCCGGGCCTTCGGGCCCGTCTAGAGGTGATCGTGGGGGCGGATGCCCCCGCGCCCCTTGAGCAGCAGGTTCAGGAGCACGGCGCTGAAGGCGGCAGCGCTCACGCCGGAGCCGAGCACCATCGCGGCCAGCGAGGGCAGGGCGTCGTAGAGCGCGGGCACGGCGACCGGGAGCACGGCGAGGGACAGCGAGACGGCGACGATGAGGGTGTCGTGGCCGGCGTCGCGGTCGTCGCGGCGCGGTGCCTCACCGATGGTGCGGATGCCCGCGGCGGCGACCGAGCCGAACAGCACGAGGCCCGCGCCGCCCAGCACGGGCTGGGGGACGGCCGCGACCACGCGTCCCAGGAGCGGCACGAGCCCCAGCAGCACGAGGATCACGCCGCCCGCGGCCACGGTGAAGCGCGAGCGCACGCGGGTGACCGAGATCAGTCCGATGTTCTGCGCGAACGCGGTCGCCGGGAACGAGTTCACCAGCGGGGCCAGTGCGCTCGCGGCCATGTCGGCGCGCAGCCCGTCGGCCAGGCGCCGAGGGGGCAGGTCGGTGCCGACGACCTTGGTGACCGCGAACAGGTTCGCGGTGGTCTCCATGAGGGTCACGATGATGACCACGACCATCGGCACGATCGCCGCGAGATGGAACGTCGGCACGCCGAAGGCGAACGGGCGCGGCAGGGCGACGACGCTCCCGGTGAGGACCTCGGAGAAGTCCGCGGCCCCGACGATCGCGGCGATCACGGTGCCCACGGCGATGCCCAGCAGGATCGCGACGCCCGAGAGCGCCCGGATCCGTGAGAACACGAGCACCGCGACGAGAGTGAGCGCGGCGAGGCCCAGGTGCAGGGCGCTGCCGTAGCCGGGGGCTCCCTCCGTGCCCATGATCCAGCCGGCCGCGACCGGCAGCAGCGAGATGCCCATCGCGGCGATGATCGTGCCGGTCACGACCGGCGGGAACAGCGGCTGCAGGCGCGAGACCACTGGAGCGAGCAGGAAGCCGACGACGCCGGCGACGATCACCGACCCGAACACCGAGGGGAGTCCGCCGTCGCCCGCGATGATGACGAGCATCGTCGAGACCGCGCCGAAGGTGGTGCCCTGCACGAGCGGCAGCTTCGCCCCGAAGAAGGGGATGCCCAGGGACTGCAGGAGCGTGGTCACGCCCGAGACGAACAGGGCCGAGGCGACGAGAACCCCGATCTGGTCTCCCGGCAGTCCCGCGGCACCACCGACGATCAGCGGGACGGCGACCACGCCGCCGTACATCGAGAGCACGTGCTGGGCGCCGTAGACGAGGCTGCGGGGGAGGGGCAGACGCTCGTCCTCGGGGCGCGCGGTGCGGGGCGCGGCCGCGGAGGTCGACGGGTCCGCGAGCGCGGGGTCGGCCGACGGGCTCGACGACTCGGAGTCGATCGACGGATGTCGCGGAGTGGGGGTCTCGGGCACGGAGAGGGTCCTGACGCGGGGGAGCGGGGGTCGCCGGACCGGATGCGGCGCGCAGCGCGGTGACCGGCCGGAATGCGGAAGCGCCCACCGCGGCGACGGTGAGCGCTGGGATCAGGGTACTCGCGGCGGATCGCGCGGCCCACCACGGGGTGTCCGATGAGACGCGGGGATCGGCGACGGGTGAGGGGAGGGGGATG
>NZ_JAKRMO010000095.1:0-9895 GCF_022346485.1 Brachybacterium sp. ACRRE
CTCCGACCGTCCCGCGACCCCCGCCCACGATCCCCTCGGCCTCGCCCGCCGCGAGCGTCGGGCGATCCTGTGGACCGTCGCACTCGCCGCGGCACTGCTGCTCAGCGTCGTGGTCTGCCTCGGCATCGGCCCCGTCGCCATCCCGCCCCTGCGCGCCGCGCGGATCGTGCTCCCACACCTCGGCCTTCCCGTCGACGCGCACGCCACCGCCGCGCAGGACTCGATCATCTGGGCGGTGCGGGCCCCGCGCGTCGTGCTGGGCGTGGGCGTCGGCGCCTGCCTCGCCGTGTCCGGGGCGGCGCTGCAGGCCATGGTGCGCAACATGCTGGCGGACCCCTACGTGCTCGGCATCTCCGGCGGGGCCTCGGCGGGGGCCGCGGCCGCGATCCTGTTCGGGGCGGGAGGGATGCTCGGAGCGGCGGCCCAGCCCGTGCTCGCCTTCGCCGGGGCCATGCTCGCCGCGCTCGCGGTGCTCGTCCTGGCCCGCGCCCACGGAGCGGTGACCTCGCTGCGGATGCTGCTGGCCGGCATCGCCGTCGGCTACGTGCTCTCGGCGGTGACGAACCTGCTGATCTTCACCTCCGACTCCGCGGAGGGGTCGCGGTCGGTGATGTTCTGGATGCTCGGCTCCCTCGCCCTGGGGCACTGGGACGTCTTCCTCGCGCTGGTCCTGGCCGCGGGCCTGCTGGGCACGCTCGCGCTCACCGTGCTCGGGCCGGTCCTCGACGCGCTCGCCGCGGGCGACGAGACCGCCTGGTCCCTCGGCATCCACCCCGATCGCGCCCGTGTGGGGCTCCTCGTCGTGGTCTCCCTGTGCACCGGTGCGGCGGTGAGCGCCGCGGGGGCGATCGGCTTCGTGGGTCTGGTCATCCCGCACCTCGCACGACGCCTGGTGGGCAGCGTCCACCGACGCATGCTGCCCGTCGCCGCTCTGCTCGGCGCGCTCTTCCTGATCTGGGCCGACGCCATCGCCCGGATCGCGCTCGCCTCGCGCGAGCTGCCGATCGGCGTCCTCACCGCCCTGGTGGGCGCCCCCTTCCTGGTGGTGCTCGTGCGCCGCCTGCACACGAGAGGCCTCTGATGGATCGCCGCACCGCCCTGCTCGCCCCTCTCGTGCTCGGCGCGCTCGGCGCCGCCGCGCTCTCGGGCTGCGACGACGGCTCGACGTCGTCCGCGGCCGGGCCGTCCGACGGGGACGGCACGACCCGGTACCCGCTCGAGATCACCGACTGCGAGGCGACCCTCGCCTTCGACGCCGCCCCCGAGCGCGTGGTGCTGCTCGAGACGGCACCGGTCACGATCCTCGACGGCATCGGCGTGCTGGACACCGTGGTGGCCAAGGCCGGTGTCTTCTCCCCGGCCTACTACCGGGCCCAGCACTTCGGGGACCTCGCGAAGCGGGTCGCCGCCATCGACGTCCTCTCCGATGACATCAACGGCGCGGGCCACCTCCAGATCAACCAGGAGGTGGTGATCGCCCAGTCGCCGGACCTCGTGCTCGGCCTCCCCGACGGCGTGACCCGCGAGGGCCTCTCGTCGGCCGGCGCGCAGGTGCTCGTCCAGAACGTGTACTGCGACGGCGCCGGCGCCGCTGACTGGGACGACCTGTTCGACGAGGTGCGACAGTACGGCCGGATCTTCGACCGGCAGCAGGCCGCCGACCAGCTCGTCTCCGCGCTCGACGAGCGCGTGGACACGGTGCGCGAGGACGCCTCCTCGCGGAAGCGGATGTCGGCCGCGGTCCTCTACCCGACGGTGGGCGGCGGGCCCCTGTACACCTACGGGGCGGCGTCCATGGCCACGCCCCAGCTGGACGCCGTGGGCCTCGACAACGTGTTCGCCTCCTCGTCCGAGCGCGTGTTCGAGGTCAGCAGCGAGGCCCTGATCGACGCCGACCCCGACCACCTCATCGTCCTCCACCAGGACGAGGGCGACGGCTCCGACGTGCTCCCCGAGCTGGAGCGCACCGCGGGGATCTCCGACCTCGCCGCCGTGCAGGGCGGGCGCGTGCGCGCCCAGCTCTTCAATTTCACCGAGCCCGCCTCGCCGCTCGTCGTCGACGGGGCCGAGCGGCTCGCGCACTGGCTCTCGGAGCTCCACGCATGAGCCCCGCCCCGGATTCCCCGGCCGTGCTGAACGCGCGCGGCATCCACCACTCCTATGCCTCCGCGCGCGTGCTGGACGGCGTGGACCTGGCGGTGCGGCGCGGCGAGGTGGTGGGCCTCGTCGGCCCCAACGGCAGCGGGAAGACGACGCTGCTGCGCGTGCTCACGGCCGCCCTGCGCCCGGCAGGCGGCGAGGTGCTGCTGCACGGCAGGCCGGTGCGGTCCTTCAGCGGGCGGGAGAGGGCGCGCCGTCTCGCGGTGGTCGTGCAGGAGAGAGGCGGCGAGCTGCCGATGACCGTCGCCGACGTCGTGCTCCTGGGGCGCGCGCCCCACCGGGGGCTGCGCCATCGGCCCGGCCATGATCGGGAGATCGCCCGACGGGCCCTCGAGCAGGTGGGCGCGCTCGCGCTCGCGAGCCGGGACATGGCGACGCTCTCGGGAGGAGAGCGCCAGCGCGTGCTCATCGCCCGGGCGCTCACCCAGCAGCCGGAGGTGCTCCTGCTCGACGAGCCCACCAACCACCTGGACGTCGGCTACCAGCACGAGGTGCTGCACATCGTGCGGCAGCTGGGGCTCGCGACGATCGTCGTCCTGCACGATCTGAACCTCGCGGCCCGCTACTGCGACCGGGTCGCCGTGCTCCACGACGGCCGCCTGCTCGCCGAGGGGACGCCGGCCGAGGCCCTGCGCGCCCCGCAGTTGCAGGAGGTCTACGGCGTCGGCGCGGAGGAGCGCCGGGCAGACGACGGCACCGCCCAGTTCCTCTTCCACCACCGGAGCACCGCATGAGCGTCCAGGATCGGATGACGGCGTACTGGTCGCGATGGGCCGACGAGTACGACGACCAGCAGACCGCGCGCCTGCGCTCCGCGGACGCCCGACGGACCTGGCGGGGAGTGTGGGAGCGCGCGCTCGCGCCCGATCCGGCGCACGCACCCGACCCGGCGGACCCCGCGGCGACGGATCGATCGCCCGATGCCCCCGCGGCGGCGCACCCGCCGGAGGTGCTCGACGTGCTCGACGTGGGCACGGGCAGCGGGAACGCCGCGATCCAGGTGGCCGAGCTCGGACACCGGGTGACGGGCATCGACCTCGCCCCGGGCATGCTCGAACGCGCTCGCGCGAAGGCGTCCGGCGTGCGCTTCCTGCCCGGGGACGCGATCGACCCGCCGTTCCCCGAGGGCAGCTTCGACGCGATCATCTGCCGCTACGTGCTGTGGACGCTGCGTGATGCGCAGCGCGCCCTCGCCGCATGGCATCGTCTGCTGCGACCCGGCGGGATCCTCTCCGCCGTGGACTCCGCCTGGTTCCCCGAGGGCGTCGAGCTGGGCGAGGGCCTCGAGGGAGCGCGCGGCGAGGACTTCAGGGACGCTTACGGTGCGGGCGTGATCAGCGAGCTCCCCCTGGCCACGGGCAGGGACGACGAGGTGCGGGCGGCCCTGGAGGCCGGCGGCTTCGCACAGGTGACGGCGACGCCGCTGCACGAAGTGCTGGAGCTGGACCGACGTCAGGGCGTCGCTCCCGGGCACCACCCTCAGCTGCAGGTCCTGTACCGAGCCGTGCGGGCGTAGACGGGCACCTCGCCCTCCGAGCTCGTCGTCACGAGGACATCTCGGGGACCTCACCCGCCCAGGGCCGGCTCCCAGGCCAGGACCTCGTCCTTCAGGTCCGCGACCGGTCGCCCGCTGTCCAGCCGCAGCACGGGCTGGGGGATCGAGGCCAGCCAGTCCTCGTGGGCCCGCCGACTGCGCCCCATGAACTCGGGGTCGTCGTATCCGCGGGCCCACTGCATGAACTCCGTCGTGGCCTGGTCTTCGATGTCCCCTCCTCGACGCAGCGTCTCGCGTGCGGCCAGTCGTCGCATCCGCTCCTGAGGATCCAGGGTCAGGAACACCACCGCATCGCACTCCTCGAGGACCGCGCCCGCCCAGCCGTTGATGGCCCCGGAGAGGACCCATGCGTCGCGGGGGACGAACATCGTGCGCATGAGCCCGATCCGCTCGGGGACCGGCCGTGGGGTGGTGTACGGGGGCGATGTGGGAACCCAGAAGTAGTCGTCGCTGTCGGCATGGGGGACCGACCACGCGTTCGCGATCGCGCGCCCCAGAGTCGTCGTCCCGGACCCGGAGGCGCCCATGATGTGGAGTCGGCAGAGCTGCATCGCTCCATCATGGAGGGCGGGTGCTGCCGCAGGGGGTGGATAGGCGGAGACGCGCCGCCGACGAGGGGTCACGGTGCCACGATCGCTGGCACTCGCTTCAGCGCCTCGCGGCGACGACGTATGCGGCTCGAACCGAGAAGTTGAGGCGGCCGAGAGGGTCGACGGCCTGGTTGCACCGGTCCTCGAAGATGCCGGACGCGGCGCGGCGGACGAGGTCGGATTGCGCCACGTAGGTCGCTCCGGCACCTGCGATCCCGCCCTCGATGCCGGCCCAGAGGTCGTCCGGGCGGATCGACCAGGTCCACCGCAGGTCCGAGGCCGAGACGACCTCGAGACCGGCGCCTCGGGCCAGTCCCTCGAGCCCCGCGGAGGTCCGTTCGAAGTCGAACCTGGGATCCAGGTCCTGTCGCGGTATCGGCACGACCGCGGCGGCCTCGAAGATCTCACCGATGAACCCCTGCCATCCGCCGGGTTCCGGCGCTGGCCAGACGGTCATGGCGATCCGGCCGCTCGGCCGGGTGGCACGGGCCAGCTCCGCCACGGACTCCGCGGGGCGGCCGACGTGGTTGATGACGAAGTTCGCCGCCACGGCATCGAACGAGGCATCGGGGAAGGGCAGGTGGGGGAGCGAGGCCCGGAGGACCGGCCCGTGCAGGCGTGACCGGGCCAGGTCGACCATGCTCGCTTCGGAGTCGACCGCCGTGACGCTGCGCCCGCGGGACTCGGCCCGCACGCCGAGGGTGCCCGTCCCGCAGCCCGCGTCGAGGAGGGTTCCGGACCCGGTCGCGTCGAGCAGGTGGTCGACGGTGCCTGCGCACAGGGATCCGAAGGACCGCGCGTAGGCGTGGCCGCGGTCCGTCCATGGATTCATGCCGCGATGATCGCAGACTCCGTGGCGGCACCCGGGCGGATGGACTCGTGGGCCTCGCGACCGCTCGGGCTCAGAACCGCGTCTCGATCGCCTCCACGACGACGCCGTTACCGTCGACCACCGGCACCAGTCGCCACTTGTCGAAGGCCGTGCACGGGTGCGAGAGACCCAGCGTCACGACCTGCCCGACGGTGAGGGGCGCCGGGCTCTCAGCGCCCGCCGCGCCCGCGGCGTCCCCCCGCACGAACGTGTGCTGGTCGTTCAACGCCGTCACCTCGAGGGCACCCGGCTCGACCGCCCGCTCCCGGCCGCCGAGCTCGTCGGCCACCGCGAGGACCGTCGGCAGGCCCTCGTCGAAGGGCACGTCGCGTTTCCCGGCATCCAGCAGGGCCAGCCCGGGCTCGGGCTGGGACACCACGCGCGCATGGGCGCGCATGGCGGGACGCAGTGCCTCCTCCTCGGCGACGCCGCGGGTCGCGTCCAGCGGGGAGATGCCGCGGTAGAAGCCGCTGTCATGCACGATGTACGCGCCCGAGCGCAGGATCGCCCGCACGTCCTCGAGGCCAGCGAACGCCTCGGCCACGAGGTCGAAGTACGCGCTGCCGCCCGCGGTCACCCACGGGGTGCCCTCGACCAGCGGCCGCATCTGCTCGACGAGCGCGGCGAGGCGACGGCAGTACGCGCCGACCGTCGCGAGCGACTCCGGGGAGCGGTCATGCGCGAGCGCGCCCTCGTAGCCGGCGACGCCGCGCAGGGTGAGCACGGGCGAGGCCGCGATGCGCTCGGCGATCGCGACCGCCTCGTCCTCGCGGCGCGCGCCCGTGCGCCCGCCGTCCGCCCCGAGCTCGACGAGCACCCCGAACCGGGCGTCGGCAGGAAGAGCCTGCTCCATGTGCTCGACCGCCGCGAACGAATCCGCCCAGCACACGACCTCCTGCTCCGGATGGTCGGAGAGGTGCGCCGCGAGCTGCCGCAGCTGCCCCGGGTCCAGGCTCATGTTCGCGATCTGCACCGTGGGGATCCCGGCGCGCAGGGCGACGCCCGCCTGCCAGGGCGTGGCGACCGTGATCCCGGTGGCGCCCGCGGCGAGCTGGCGGTGCCAGAGCGTGGGCGCCATCGTGGTCTTGCCGTGCGGCATCAGCTCGAGCCCGCGCGCGCTCGTCCATGCGGCCATCGTGGCGAGGTTGTGGTCCATCGCCTCGCGGTCCAGGACGAACAGCGGCGTCGAGAACTCCGCGAGCGGCGCGTCCAGGTCTGCGGCATCGCGGCCGACGAGCGCCGCGGGGAAGGACTTGTCGTCAGCGGTGACGGTGCGCGTGGTCGGGGGAGTGGGCTGCGTCGTCGTCATGGTCTCCATCGTCCTCGGTCTCGTGGTGGGGCGGTCAGTTCTCGATGATCCGTGCGAGCCGGGAGAGCTCGTCCGCGTCGGCCAGGGCGCTGCCGACGGCCACGACGCGCGCTCCCGCGGCGAGCACGTCCGGGGCGTTCCGCGCGTGCATGCCGCCGGTCGCGACGAAGCGCACCTGGGGGAACGGGCCGCGCATCGCCGTGAACCACTCGGCGCCCAGCACGGAGGCGGGGAACGCCTTCAGCCAGGTCAGGCCGTGCTTCTGGGCGATCTGCACCTCGGACGCCGTGGCGACGCCCGGCAGCGAGGGCATGCCCTCGGCCTCGCTCGCGCGGACCACGTCGAGGTCCAGACCCGGGCTCACCGTGAAGGCCGCGCCCGCCCGCGACGCGGACTGCACGGTCTCCGCGTCGATGACGGTCCCGGCGCCCACGGCCTTTCCTCGTTCGCGCCCGGCGCGGACCACGGCGGCGAGAGCCTCCTCGTCGGCCGAGCCCTGGATCGGGACCTCGACCATGTCGATGCCCAGGTCCCAGGCGGTAGCGGCCAGTTCGAGACTGCGCTCGGTCCCCATGCCCCGCAGGATCGCCATCAGGGGCGCCGCCCGGAAGGCCTCGTCGAACCATGCGCTGCTGTCGATCGGGGTGCTCACGCGGTCGCCTCCTGGATGTCGGGTGCTGATGAGCCGTGACGATCGGCGTGATCGCCGTGCTCGGGGATGTCCTGGGTGCTCGAGAGCGCTCGCGCCGCCCACTGGTGCCCGCGCGCGAGGCGCGAGCGCGCGGACGCGCCCTCGAGCAGGCCGTCGAGCCAGCCGGCGGCGAAGGCATCGCCCGCACCCACGGCCTCCACGACCTCCACGCGCGGCGTCGGGACCGCCGTGCGGCCGTCGGCCGAGAACTCGACGGCTTCCACGTCGGCGTCCTTGACCACGAGGTGCGGGACCTCGGGCAGCAGCTCCCGCACGGCGTCAGTGGTGCCCGCGCCCCACAGGGTCTCGGCCTCGTCCCTGCCCACGAACACGATGTCGGCCCGGCGCGCCAGTGCGAGGATCGTGCGCGCGGCCTCCTCGGTCGACGCCCACAGCGCCGGCCGATGGTTCACGTCGAAGCTCACCAGGGCGCCGGCCCCGGGCGCGCGGTCGATGGCCGCGTCGACGAGCGCCCGGCAGCTCTCGGAGAGGGCGGGCGTGATGCCGGTCAGGTGCACGATCCGCGCCTGCGCCGCGTCCATCCCGGCGAGATCCTCCGGGCCCAGGCGGGAGGCGGCCGAGCCCCGCCGGTAGTAGGAGACCCCGGCGCCCGGATCCTTGACGTACAGGCCCGTCGGCGCGCCCGCATCGAGGCGCACACGCCCGACGGAGACACCGCTGGCCTCGATGAACGCCCGGACGCGGCGGCCCAGGGGGTCATCACCCAGAGCGCTGAACCATTCGACCCGGCGTCCGGCCGCGGCGAGGTGGCAGGCGACGTTGGACTCCGCGCCGCCCGAGCCGACGTGGAAGTCGCGGGCGTCCTCCAGCGGCTCGGGTCGCGCGGGCGTCACCAGCGCCATCGTCTCCCCGATCGCGAGCAGGTCCAGGGGGCGCGACCCGCCTCCGGAGTCCTCCCGCGTCGGGTGCACCGCGTCGGCCTCGCTCGTCATCCCGTGCCCTCCCGTCGTCGTCCTCAGGCCTTCACGCGGGCGACGACGTCGATCTCCACGAGGATGTTCGCGAGCTGCGAGCCGACGGTCGTGCGCACGGGGTACGGCTCGGTGAAGAACTCGGCGTAGGCCTCGTTGAACTCGGCGAAGTCGGCGAGGTCCGCGAGGTGCACGGTCGTCTTCAGGACGGCGTCCATGTCCACGCCGTGCTCGGTGAGGACGGAGCGGACGTTGCGCAGCACCTGGCGGGTCTGCTCGGCGACGGAGTCGGCGACGGCGTTGCCGTTCGCGCGGTCCTGCGGGCCGAAGCCGGCGGTGAACAGCAGGTCGCCGCTGACGATGCCCTGGCTGTAGGGGCCCGCGGGCTGCGGCGCGCTCTCGCTGACGATGGCGGTCTTCTCGATCTTCTGGGTGTTCTCGCTGCTCATGGTGCTCCTTCGGTGGGTGTCTCGTGATGGTGTCAGGGACGAGTGATGGTGTCAGGGACGGGCGACCGACGAGATCTCCCCGCGGTCGCCGGGGGCGCAGGCGCGGATGCCTCCGCCCGGGGTGATGCCGGTCAGCCTGCCGTCCGCGAGGACGGGTCGGCCGCCGACGATCACGTCGTCGATCCCCTCGGCGAGCTGCAGCGGCGCGGCGTAGGTCGCCGCGTCCCGCACGCCATCGGGGTCGACGAGGGCCAGATCGGCGATCGCTCCGGGCCGGATGCGGCCTCGATCGCCCAGGTGGAAACGGTCCACGGCCGCGGTCGACAGGTGCGTCGCGGCCTGCGCCCAGTCCAGGAAGCCGTGCTCGCGCACATAGGTGGCGAGGTAGGAGGCGAAGGTCCCGCGGGCGCGGGGATGCGGGTGCGCGCCGATGAAGATGCCGTCGGACCCGCCCATGTGCGCCGGATGCGCGAGCAGCCGCCCCAGGTCCTCGACGGGCCGCTGATGGTGCGCGGCCATGATCGCGTTCGCGTCCAGACGGGAGGCGACCAGCACGTCCAGGGCGGCATCGACGGCGTCGGTGCCGCGGCGCTGGGCGATCTGGGCGAGCGTGAGACCCGGCGCCCACGCGAGCTCGGGCGCAGCGGTGTGCGCGAGGGTGATCAGCTCGGGCCACTCCTCGCCCAGGCTCGGGTTCTTCGCGACGCGCGGGAACCACTCGCGGCGCAGGCGCTCGCGCTGCGCGGGCTCCTGCAGCAGCGGCACGAGGTCGTCGGCCCGCATCGCGTTCAGCTCCGGCGGCAGCATGGTCATCGCGAGGATCGAGCAGCCGCGCGTGTACGGGTAGGCGTCGAAGCTCCCTGAGACGCCCTGGCCGGTGAGCCAGTCCATGAGCCGCGCGGCCTCGTCGGCCGGGGTGTGGAAGTGCGAGATGTGCACGGGCACGCCGGCGGCGGCGCCGATGCGCCCGGCCTCCTCGACGCCCACCCGCGCGTTGTCCTCGTAGCCGCCGCGCATGTGCGTCACGTACGGCAGACCCTCGGGCGCGAGCGGCGCGCACAGCGCAGCCATCTCGGCGGCGTCCGCGAAGATGCCCGGCGCGTAGTCGAGCCCGGTGGACAGGCCCACGGCCCCGTCGGCCACACCCTCTGACACCAGGGCCACCATGCGCTCGAGCTGCGCGTCCGTGGGTGCATCCTGCGTCGCGCCCATGACTTCGTGGCGCACCGTCCCGGCCGGCACCAGGTAGGCCACGCCGAGGGGGATCCGGCCGTCGTAGCCCGCGAGCAGGTCGGCGACGCGGGTGCCGGGGGTGTGCGTGCCGGGGACGTCGGGGTC
>NZ_JAKRMO010000096.1:0-9572 GCF_022346485.1 Brachybacterium sp. ACRRE
GCCCCACCCACAGCCGACTCTCGAGAGGAACCGCCATGTCCGCCCCCGCCCTCTACGACCCGTACCGCGTCTGCCCGTCCCGCCAGCTGCTGGACCGCATCGGCGACCGCTGGACCGTGCTGATCATCGGCACCCTCGAGGACGGTCCCCTGCGCTTCTCGCAGATCTCGCGGCTCATCGACGGGATCAGCCAGAAGATGCTCACCCAGACCCTGCGCTCCCTCGAGGCCGACGGGCTCGTCGTCCGCACCGTGTATCCCGAGGTGCCGCCGCACGTCGAGTACGAGCTGTCCGCGCTGGGCCGCACCCTCCTCGAGCCGCTCGAGATCCTCCGCGCCTGGGCCGTCGACCACATGGACGAGGTCGCCACCGCACGCGCCGCCGCCCTGCGCTGACCGCGCCCGCCCGGGACTCCGCATCCGCTCGGATGTCCCTCCCCTGTGGTGTGCTGAGTCCATGGACACCCTCACCGTGATCCTCGTCCTCCTGGTCGGCGTCGCCCTCGGCGCGCTGGGCACCTACCTCGTCATGCGCGATCCGCGCGCGCGAGGCGCCTCCCGCACCGATGCCGGGCGCCTCGATGCGCAGGGAGCCCCCGCGATCGACCCGGTCCGGCTGCAGCTCGAGCGCGACACGGAGCGCCGCGAGGCCCAGGCCGCCCAGCGCGACGCGGAGCTGCGCAGCACGCTCGCGCCCATCACCCACGCGCTCACCCAGCTCGAGCAGCACGTCGAGCGCAGCGAGAGCGCCCGCGCCCGCTCCGACGGCGCGCTGCGCGCGCACCTCGAGGAGCTCGGCGAGCGCACCCGCGACCTGGATCGGGGGACCCACGCCCTGACCGCCGCCCTGCGCGCGCCCACCTCCCGGGGCCGCTGGGGCGAGGTGCAGCTGCGCCGCATCGTCGAGGCCGCGGGCATGCTCGAGCACGTCGACTTCAGCGAGCAGCACTCCGGCCGCGGGGCGAGTGGCGAGGCGGGCCAGCGTCCCGACATGGTGGTGCGCCTGAGCGGCGGGCGCAGCGTCGTCGTCGACGCCAAGGCGCCGATGGACGCCTACCTCGACGCGGTCGAGGAGCCGGACCCCGATCGCGCGCGCACCCGGCGCGCCGCCCACGCCAAGGCGATGCGCGGCCACGCGGACCGCCTGGGCTCGAAGGCGTACTGGGCCGCGCTCGGCGACACCCCCGAGTTCACGGTGATGTTCGTGCCCAGCGACGGCGTGCTCGCCGCCGCCCTCGAATCCGATCCCGAGCTGCTCGAGCACGCGTTCTCCCGAGACGTCGTCGTCGCCTCCCCCGCGACCCTCGTCGCGCTCCTGCGCACGGTCGCCCACACCTGGCGCACTGACTCCCTGAACCGCGACGCCCGCCAGGTGCTCGACGCGGGCCGCGAGCTGCACCACCGGCTGGGCACGCTCGCCGGTCACCTCGGCAAGGTGGGGCGCTCGCTGGACTCCTCGGTCGCCGCCTACAACGACGCCGTCGGCTCCCTGCAGTCCCGGGTGATGGTCACCGCCCGGCGCTTCGAGGACATGGAGCTCACCTCGAAGAAGGTCGAGGACGTCGAGCAGCTCACCCGCCGCGCGCGCAGCCTCGACGAGGAGCAGATCGCCGACCTCGCTCGCGGGGACGCGATCGGACGCGCCGAGAGCACAGAGAGCACCGGGGACGCCGGCTCCCGCGCGGCGGGCTGAGTCCTCGAATTCCGTGTCGCCGGCGCGCGCCGCCGTGCCAGAGTGACCCCATGTCCCCGAGCCCAGCGCGCACCGGCGCGCCCACGCTGCGCGGGGATCTCGCGGCGCGGCTGGGCCTGCTGCGCTTCATCGTCTCCGCATCGCCCACCCGGGCCGTCGGCCTCCTGGTCCTGGCCCTCGCCTCGATGGCGGCGAGCGGCGGCACCATCCTGGGACTCGGCGACGTGGTCGGCGGTCTCGCCGCCGCCGTCCAGCACTCGACGGCCGACGAGCGCCTCGTGCGCGGCATCCTCGTGCTCGGCGCGAGCCTGATCGCGACGCCCGTCATCGGGTCGCTCTCCGACGTGCTCACCGCGGGCCTGGATGCCCGGGTGCGCGAGCAGCGCAGCCTGCACCTGGCCCGGATCCTCCTGAGTCCCGAGGGCGTCGCTCATCTCGACGGCACGTCGGCCTCCGGCCGCGCCGCCGACCTGCTGGAGAAGATCCGGGACTGGCGCATGCTGTCCTCGACCGCCAACGCCCAGGCCGTCGTCACCGCGCGCCTCACGGGCCTCGCGCCGCTCGCGATCCTCGCGAGCTGGAACCCGCTGGTCGCGCTCGTGCTGCTCGTGGTCGCGCGCCTCGTCTCCCGCGTGTGGGTGCAGTACCTCGCGAGCCTCCTGGACACGATCTCCGGCAGCGCGCTCTCGACCGCGCAGCGCCGCACCCGGTACGCCTTCCAGGTCGCCTCCGGCGAGCGCACCGCACGGGAGGTGCGCCTCTTCGGACTGCTCCCCTGGCTGCGCCCTCGCCTGGCGGGTCACGACCGCGGAGACGCCCTCTTCACGGCCGACGTGCCGCGGACGCGATCGGCCGACGCGGTCGCGCTCTGCTCGGCGCTCGTGCTCGTCGGCGTCTCCCTGCTCCTGGTCCACGACGCCCTCGCCGGGCACCTCGACGCGGGTCGCCTCGCCGCGGTCTTCGCCGCGGCCGCCGCCGTGCTCGACGGGTTCGGGCCGATCGGCGACCCGCAGACGCTGTTCCTGCAGGCGGGCCACACGCACCGTGAGATCGACGCCCTCGAGCGGGAGCTCGCGCCGGACACGGATCAGGAGGCCCGGCGCGGCGCCGACCGCGGCCCCGGCCGAAGCCCCGACGGAAGCCCCGGCAGCCCGGATGCCGCCGTCGGACCGCACAGCGCCGCCATCAGCCTGCGGGACGTCACCTTCCATTACCCCCAGCACGAACGACCCGTGCTCGAGCACCTCGACCTGACGATCCCCGCCGGACAGACCATCGGCATCGTCGGCGCGAACGGAGCGGGCAAGTCCACGCTCATGTCCCTCATCGCCGGCCTCGAGAGCCCCAGCTCAGGGGACGTGGAGGTGGGCGGACTGCCCGCCGCGCCGGCGCCCGAGCAGCATCCCCGGGTCGCGATGATCCTGCAGGACTTCACGCGCTTCCCGCTGAGCGTCGCCGACAACGTGATGCTCGGTCGTTCGGCGGGCCCCGACGACGTCGACGAGCTGATCCGGCGTGCCGGCGGCGCCGCGGTGCTCGAGCGCCTGAGCCGGGAGAACGCGGGACTCGAGACGCCCCTCGCACCGGGCCTCGCCGGGGGCACCGACCTCTCGGGAGGGCAGTGGCAGCGGCTCGCCCTCGCCCGCGCGCTCGCGGCCGTCGAGGACGGGGCCCGGGCGCTCGTGCTCGACGAGCCGACGTCGGCCCTCGACGTCCGCGCCGAGGCGGCGCTGTTCGAGGACCTCATGGAGCTCGGCCGCGGCGTCACCACGCTGCTCGTCTCCCACCGCCTCTCCTCCGTGCGCCGCGCCGAGCGGATCGTGGTCCTCGAGGGCGGGCGCATCGTCGAGGACGGTCCGCACGAGGAGCTGATGGCCCGCGGCGGCCGCTACGCGGAGATGTTCACGCTGCAGGCGCGACGCTTCGCACGCGCGGGAGCCGACGGGGCAGACAGCGCCGACGGGGCCGACGGGGCCGACGGGGCCGACGGGGCACGGGAGGGGGCCGAGGATGCGTGAGTCGATCCGCCCGATCCTCTTCGTGCTGCGCGAGAGCTGGAAGGTCTCGCCGCGCGCCTGCGTCTTCGCGTTCCTCGAGACCTTCGCGAAGCTGCTCGAGGGCCTCACTCCGCTGCTGTACGGGATCATCGTCGCCGCGGTCGTCGCGACCGATGCCCGGACCGCCCTGCTCGCCGGGGCCGCCGCTGCCGCCGTGATCGGCACGAACTCGCTGCTCTCGATCTGGGGGACGCGCTACCGCGTGGGCCTGCTGCAGGCCATGGCCGATCGCTTCGAGGGCCGCACCGCGCAGTACCTCGCCTCGCTGACCACCCTCTCCCACCTCGAGGACCCGGAGACCCTGGACACCGTCCAGGCCCTGCGCGACCACGGCGGGGCGGTCGGCATGGGGTACAACTCGCTGATGAACGCCGTGCGCTCGTTCATCGCCCCGGCGACCGCGCTGGTCGTCGCGATCGGGGCCGATTGGCGTCTCGCGCTCGTCGCCGTCGCGGGCATCCCGCAGATCCTCATCACCTCCCCCACCACCCGCATCCGCAAGCGCGCCGAGGAGCAGAGCGCCGAGCCCAGCCGGCGCCTCAGCGCACTCATGGACCTCACCTCCCAGAGGTCCGGCGCGAGCGAGATCCGCGCCTTCGGCGCACGCGGCTTCCTGCTGCGACGGATCGGCGCCGCCGCCCGTGACTGGACCGGGCCCGAGCTCGCCGCCACCCGTCGGGTCTCGGCTCTCACGCTCCTGGCCTCGCTCGCCTTCTACGTGCCCGCGATCGCCGTCATCGCGTGGATGGCCCACGACGCCCTGGCCGGCGCGGTCACGCTCGCCGCGATGACGATCGCCGTGATGAGCCTCGAGAACCTGCAGAACGCGGCGCGCTCGATCAGCATGGGCATCACGACGCTCCAGAACAGCCTGCGGACCGTGAACCGCTACCTGTGGCTCACCGACCGTGTCGAGGAGGATGCCCGCGGCCACCACGGCACGGCCGCTCCGCCCGCGCGCCTCGAGGACGGGATCCGGCTCCGGGGCGTCACCTTCACCCGCCCCGGAGGGCGGTCACCGGTGATCAAGGACGTCGACCTGGATCTGCCGGCCGGGTCCACCGTGGCCCTGGTCGGGGAGAACGGCGCGGGCAAGTCGACGCTCGTCGATCTGCTGCTGGGCATGCACGACCTCGACGCCGGAAGGATCGAGGTCGACGGCGCGCCGCTCCCCCAGCTCGATCCCGTCGCCTGGCGCGGGCGCTGCGCGGGCGCCTTCCAGGACCATGCGCGGCTCGAGTACACGGCGCTCGAGTCGGTGGGCGTCGGCGACCTCCCGCGCGCCGAGGATCCCGCGGCGGTGCGCCGGGCGATCTCCGACGCCTCCGCCGAGGACATCATGTACGCCCTCCCCCGCGGCCTCGCGACGCCGCTCGGCACGAGCTGGGAGGGCGGGAGCGGCCTCTCGGGCGGGCAGTGGCAGCGTCTGGCGATCGCGCGCGGGATGATGCGCACGGCTCCGCTGCTGCGGGTGCTCGACGAGCCGACGAGCGCCCTCGACCCTGCGACGGAGGATGCCCTGTTCACCGGCTACGCCCAGGCCGCCGGACGCACAGGTACGACGGGCGGGGTGACGCTGCTGGTCACCCACCGCTTCTCGACTGTCGCCGCGGCCGACCTGGTGGTGGTCCTCGATCACGGCCGAGTGCTCGAGCAGGGGACGCACGCCGAGCTCATGACCCGCGGCGGCCGGTACCGGGAGCTCTACGACCTGCAGGCCCGCGGCTACCGGTGATGAGGAGGCGATTCCTTCGTCACCATCGTCGACGTCCCGCGGCCGTCACCGTGCCCTGTCCCGTCGGGCCACCTTCCCACGGCCCCGCGGGAGCACGAGCACCGGGACGGGCGCGTGGCGCAGGATCCGCGCGGCCGTGGACCCCAGGAACACCCGGGCGAGACCGGCGTGGGAGCTCGAGCCGATGACGAGCAGGTCCCCGCTGCGCCATTCGAGGCCACCCACGGCGGCGGACCAACGATCACCCTCGACCACGGAGCCGGCGTCGGCCTCGACCTCCGGGCACGCGGCGCGCACCTCGTCGAGGATCGCGCGCTGGGTGCGCACCGCATCGCGCCGCCACTGCGCGTAGAAGCCGCTCTCCCGGAAGGCGGTCATCGCGCTCCGGGTGCCGCTGCGCACGGCGAAGGTGACCACCGTGAGCGAGGTGCCCAGCGCGTCGAGCACGCGGACCACGCCGGGCACGAGCGCCGCGTCGGCATCCGACGGATCCACGGCGAGCACGATCCGCGAGAGCGTCCCGTCGCCGGGGTCGAAGCCGCGCGGGGCGAGGGCGACGGGGACCCGTGAGCTGTGGACGAGGCGGTCGCTCGTGCTGCCGAGTCCGATCCGGCCGACGACCCCGTCGGCCGATCCGACCACGAGCATGCGTGACCCGCGCTCGCGGGCCTCGCGCTCGAGGATCTGCGGCACCGAGCGGCCGACCCGCATCACCGTCTCGACCTCGAGGTCATCGGGCAGACGGGAGCGGGCCTCGGCGAGCGCCTCGCGCGCGAGGCCGGTGATCTCCCGCCGCCAGTCGTCGTCGACCCCGGAGAAGTCGCGCAGCGACGGAGAGCCGAAGGAGTCGTGGACGACGCAGCACAGCACGAGGTCCTCGCCGAGGGACCGCGCGATCGCGGCTCCCAGGCGCAGTCCCGATCCGGTGCGGGTGTCGGGTCCGAAGCCGACGAGGATGCTCATCGCACGCCTCCCCGCCCGTCATCGTCGGGCGCGGAGGCACCCGGCGCCCGGCCGCGGGACGACGCTTCGTCCCCACCCGCCCCACCGGACTCGCCCGGCTCGCCCATGAAGGGCGTGGGCGTCAGGACCGGTCCGCTCCCGCGCGTGCCCAGGTGCGAGTGCCGGTAGCTGTACACCACGTAGACGATGAGGCCGATCACGAGCCAGGCCAGGAACCGCAGCCAGGTCTCCACGGCGAGGCTCGCCATGAGTCCCGCGCAGGCGAGGACGCTGACGATCGGCAGGGCGGGCACGAGCGGCGTGCGGAAGGGACGCTCCATGTCCGGATCGGTGCGGCGCAGCACCACCACGGCGATCGAGACGACCACGAAGGCGAACAGCGTGCCGATGCTGACCATCTCGGCGAGCACGGAGATCGGGATGAATCCCGCGAGCAGGGCGACCGCGCCCACGGTGAGGGACGTCATCAGCACGGGCGTCCCCCAGCGCGGGTGGACGCGCGAGAACACCGGCGGGAGAAGCCCGTCGCGCGCGAGGGCGAAGCCGATCCGGCCCATCGCCACGATGTCCACGAGGATCACCGAGCTGAGCCCGGCGACCGCGGCGATGCCCACCAGGATGCCCACCCAGGGCAGGCCCACCTGGTGGAAGACGTCGGCCACGGCGTCGCCCTCGGAGAGCTTGGAGTACTCGACCATGCCGGTGACCACGAGGCACACGCCGACGTACAGGACCGTGCAGATCGCGAGCGTCCCGAGCAGGCCGAGCGGCATGTCCCGGGCCGGCTTCTTGGTCTCCTCGCCGAGGTTCGCGACCGCCTCGAACCCGGAGTAGGCGAAGAACACGACGGCCGCGGCGACGAACACTCCCGCCACCCCGAAGGTCGAGGGCTCGATCCCCGTGATCGCCTGCCACAGCGGCGAGGTGAGGCGGGAACCGGTGGACTCGGAGTGCTGGGCCGGCGGGATGAAGGGCACCAGGTTGTCGGTCTTGATGTAGAAGACGCCCACGACGATGACGAACACGCAGACCAGCACCTTGATCAGCACGAGCCCGTTAGTCACCCACTTCGACTCGCGGATGCCGCGGATCGCGACGACGCCCAGCAGCACCGCGATGAAGATGGCGCCGAGGTTCACCACCGACCCCTCTTCGGCGAACCACTTCGAGGGCAGTCCGAAGACGCCCGCCACATAGCCGGACCAGCCGCGCGAGACCACCGCGGCGCCGAGCGCGAACTCCAGGATCAGGTCCCACGCGATGATCCAGGCGAAGATCTCCCCGATCGTCGAGTAGGCGTAGGTGTAGGAGCTGCCCGCGGTGGGGACGGCGGAGGCGAGCTCCGCGTAGCAGAGGGCGGCGAGCAGGGCGACGACGCCCGCGATCACGAAGGAGATCATCACGGCCGGGCCAGCGTTCTCC
The DNA here is from genome assembly GCF_022346485.1 of Brachybacterium sp. ACRRE. Taxonomy (NCBI): domain Bacteria; kingdom Bacillati; phylum Actinomycetota; class Actinomycetes; order Micrococcales; family Dermabacteraceae; genus Brachybacterium; species Brachybacterium sp. ACRRE. Next base: position 7,870 of record NZ_JAKRMO010000096.1, read on the forward strand.
TTGGCCTGCAGGCCGGTGAGGGTGAAGATCCCCGTCCCGATCACGATGCCGATCCCGAAGCCGATGAGGTCCTTGACCCCGAGGTCCTTCTTCAGATGCGCGTGGTCCTCGTCGTCGTCCTGATGAAGGACCGTCTCGATGCTCTTGCGTCGCAGCACGCTCATGCAGCCGCCTCCTCGTGTCGGGCCGCCCGACGCCGCGGTGCGCAGCGGACTGCGAAGGCGTGGTGCCGTGCGGGCTGGGGCAACACTCCACCCCGAACCGTGTGCTGTCAATCACATCCGTGGACGTGGAGCGTCCGACGGCGCGGCGAGGATCCTCCCCACAGGTCGTCCATCCACACCCGGCGGCCCGGTCCTCGAACGTCCCTGCGGCGTGCCAGAGTGGACCCATGACCGAGACCCCGCCCCATCGGCCTCTCGCGCCGACGGCCGCCGAGACCACGCCGGAGAACCCGTGGCCTCTGCGCCAGCTCTCGGTGAAGGTCGGTGAGTACGTCGCGCGGATGTCCCCGATCTGGGTCGAGGGGCAGATGGTGCAGCTGAACCGGCGCCCGGGCAGCGGTCTGGCCTTCATGACGCTGCGCGACGCCGAGGTGGACATGTCCTTCTCGGTGCCGATCCGGGAGCACGTGCTGCGGGCGATGACGGTCGAGCTCGTGCCGGGGGCGCGCGTCGTCGTGCACGCGAAGCCCACGTTCTGGAACAAGCGCGGGAGCCTTCAGCTCGAGGCGAGCGAGATCCGGCCCGTGGGCCTCGGCGAGCTCCTCGCGCAGCTCGAGCAGCTCAAGCGCTCCCTCGCCGCCGAGGGTCTGTTCGAGGACTCCCGCAAGCAGCAGCTCCCGTTCCTGCCGCGCACGATCGGCCTGATCTGCGGGCGCGAGTCCGCGGCGGAGAAGGACGTCGTGGTCAACGCGCGCCGCCGCTGGCCCGCGGTCGACTTCGCCATCCGCGAGGTCGCGGTGCAGGGGCAGAAGGCGGTGCGCGAGGTCTCCGCGGCGCTCACCGAGCTCGACGCCCTCGAGGACGTCGACGTCATCATCATCTCCCGCGGCGGCGGCTCCCTCGAGGACCTGCTCCCCTTCAGCGACGAGAAGCTGGTGCGCCTGGTCGCGGGCGCCCGCACCCCGATCGTCTCCGCGATCGGCCACGAGGTCGACACCCCGCTCGTGGATCTCGCGGCCGACGTGCGCGCGTCGACCCCCACGGACGCCGCCAAGCGCGTGGTGCCGGACATCCAGGCCGAGCTCGAGCAGCTCGACCTGGGCCGCACGCGTCTGCGCTCGGCGGTGCGCACCCGCCTCGAGCGCGAGCAGGCGAACCTCGACGCCTTCCGGTCGCGGCCCGTGCTCGAGAACCCGGCGAGCATCCTCACCGCTCCCGCCGAGGAGATCCGCTCGCGGATCGTGCTCGCCCGCACCCTCGTCGGCTCCCGCCTGGACCGGGCGCGCGACGAGACCGCCCACCTGGGCCGCCAGGTCCGCGCGCTCAGCCCGCTCGCGACCCTCGAGCGCGGCTACGCCGTGGTGCAGACGGCCGACGGCACGATCGTGCGCGCCCCCGAGGCCGCCCCCGTGGACACCGCGCTGTCCGTGCGCGTGGCGGGCGGCCGTTTCGGCGCCCTGCGCACCGAGGACGATCCCTACACCCCGCCCGACATGGACGCGATCGACGATTCCGGAGCCGGCGCCCCCGCGCAGACCC
>NZ_JAKRMO010000097.1:0-9464 GCF_022346485.1 Brachybacterium sp. ACRRE
CTCCCCACCCCGCGCATCCCGGCCTACTGTGGACGACATGCCATCGACGCCCGCTGACGTGCCCACCGATCCGTCCTCGACGCCCTCCTCGACGAGTCCCGCCGCTCCCGGCAGCGCCTACCTGCGCTACCCCGATGTCCGCGGCGAGATCATCGTCTTCACCGCGGCCGATGCCGTCTGGGCGGCCCCGCTCTCCGGCGGCCACGCCTGGCGGCTGAGCGAGGACTCCGCGCCCGTCGAATACCCGCGGATCTCGCCGGACGGCACGCAGGTCGCCTTCACCTCGCGCGCGACCGGCAGTCCGGAGGTGCACCTGGTCCCGATCGACGGGACGGGCGCCGCGCGCCGCCTCACCTGGTGGGCGAATCGGCACACGCGCGTCGCGGGCTGGCTGCCGGACGGCCGCATCATCGTCACCACCGGCCACGGGGCCACGCTGTCCTCCCGCGATGCGCAGCTGTGGGCACTGGATGCCGAGGGCCGTGCGGGGCTGCTGCCCTTCGGGCGCGCGAGCGAGGTCGCGGTGCACGAGTCCACCGGCACCACCGTGGTCGCGACCATGTGGCGCAAGGAGCCGGCCACCTGGAAGCACTACCAGGGCGGCACCGCGGCACGGCTGTGGATCAGCCGCGAGGACCTCGCGATCGACGCCCCGCACGAGGCCCATGCCGCGCGCTCGTGGGAGCCGTTGCGCGACGACCTGCTGGCGAACAAGACGCGCTTGGCCTTCGTCGGCGACCGTCTGCTGTTCGCCTCGGATACCCCGGGCGAGGGCGCCGCGATCACCGACCGGGCCACAGGCAACCTGTGGTCGGTCGCCCTGGACGGCTCCGATCTGCGCGCGCACACGCACCTGACCAGCGAGGACGGGTATCTGCGCGATCCGGCGTCCGACGGCGCCTCGATCGTGTTCTCCTCCCGCGGTCGCCTCTTCGCGATGGACGGGCCCGACGATGCGCCGCGCGAGATCCCCGTGATCGTCGCGGGCGTGGGGTCCGCCCGGCGCATGCGCGCGGCCGACCCGCACAAGAACCTGCTGGCCATGCGCCCCACCTTCGACGCCCGCGCGAGCGTGGTCGAGTGGCGGGGCTCCGCGCACGTCCTCACCCACCGCGGAGGGCCCTCGCGCCTGCTCGCGGGCTCGTGCGGGCTGCGCTTCCGGGAGGCGGCGCCCCTGGGCCGCTCCCCGTTCGCCGTGATCGTCACCGACGAGCTCGCCCAGGGCGACCGCACCAACCCCGGCGCCTTCGCAGGCCGCACGGGCTCCGACGCCCTCGCCCTGCGCCGCCTCGACGCCGAGGGCGAGCAGATCACGCTCGACCTCGGCCCCGTCGGCCGCATCCTCCACGCCGTCCCCTCGCCGGACGGCACCCGGATCGCGATCGCCACCCACGACTACGTGGTGCGGGTGGTGACCCTGCGCGGCATCCTCGACCCCGCCGCCACCAGCGGGAAGGACGCGAACGCCGCCGAGGACCACCCCGACGCCCCGCGTCTGGACTCGGTGCGCGAGGTGGGGACGTCGCATCACGGCGAGATCAGCGACCTCGCCTGGTCGCCGGACTCGCGGTTCCTCACCTGGTCGCAGCCGCGCAGCGAGTTCGCCTCCCAGCTCATGGTCTCCGACGTCGCGGACCCGGAGCCGACGGGCCGTGCGCTGACCAGCGGACGGTTCCTCGAGTCCTCGCCGACCTTCACGGCCGACGGCAAGCACCTCGCGTTCGTCTCCGCCCGCACCTTCGAGACCCAGTACGACGACATCGTCTTCGACCTCGGCTTCGTCGACTCCCAGCGCCCGTTCCTGCTGCCGCTCGAGCGGACCACGCGCGATCCCTTCGGGCCCGACGCCGACGGCTGGGTCCCCGGCGGCGAGGAGAAGCCCGGGGAGTCGGGCGGCGAGGGGCACGGCGGCCCCGGGACCGGGTCGAGCCCGGCCTCGCCGTCGGCCGATCCCTCCTCCGGGAGCGCACGCACCAACACCCATCGCGGCGCCCCCTCGCCGACGGATCTGTCCGCGCCGGCGACCGCGTCGAGCGCCGCGGGCGCGCAGGACGCCGAGCGCCCGCCGCAGACCACGATCGACCTCGAGGCCGCAGAGGAGCGGGTCGTCCCGTTCCCCGTCCCCTCCGGGCACTTCACGGACCTGCAGGCCGTCGCGGGCGGCGTGATCTGGCTGCGCCACCCGGCCGAGGGCGTGCTGGGCACGACCCGCGCGGGCCTCGAGGACGAGGCGCCGAAGCCGACGCTCGAGCTGTGGGCCTTCGCCGACCACAAGGTCACCGTGCTCGCCGAGGGCGTGGACCAGGTGTGGGTCTCGGGCGACGGGAAGCAGCTGGTCACGCGGCAGGGCGAGGCGTTCGTGCAGATCCCCGCGGATCGCAAGGTCGAGGACGAGGACCCCGCCCGCATCACGATCGACCTCGGGCGCTTGACGCTGCGCGTGGATCCGGTGCTCGAGCGCCGCGGCATGCTCTGGGACAACTACCGGATCATGGCGCAGCAGTACTGGCGCGCGGACATGGACGGGCAGGACTGGCACGCGATGGTCTCGTGGTACGACGAGGTCGTGGATCGGCTGGTCACGGCCGACGACTTCGTGGACATGATGTGGGAGGTCGTCGCCGAGCTCGGCACGAGCCACGCCTACGTGATGCCGGTGCCCGGCGATCGCGAGACCGAGGGCGCGCCCGGCCTGCTCGGCGCGGACTTCCGGATCGAGGGCGGATCGGACGCCCGGCTCGTCATCGCGCGGATCCTGCGCGGGGAGTCCTCGGACCCCGATGCGCGCTCCCCGCTGCTCGCCCCCGGCGTCGCGGCCCGGGAGGGCGATGCGATCGTGCAGATCGGCGGGCGCGCGGTCGATGCCGGCGCGGGCACCGGGCCGCTGCTCGCGGGGTGCGCGGAGAAGCCCACCGAGATCGTCCTCGAGCGCGACGGCGAGCGCCGACGCGTGGTCGTCACTCCGCTCGCCGACGAGTCGCAGCTGCGCTACCAGGACTGGGTGGCCACGCGACGGGCCTTCGTCGCCGAGCACTCCGACGGCCGCCTGGGCTACCTGCACATCCCCGACATGGTCTCGAGCGGCTGGGCCCAGATGCACCGCGACCTGCGGGATGCCTCCGCGAAGGAGGGCCTGGTCGTGGACGTGCGCTACAACAGCGGCGGCCACACCTCGCAGCTGGTCACCGACCGTCTGGCCCGCAGGGTCGTCTCCTGGGACTACCCGCGCGGAGAGCAGCCCTCGACCTACCCGGCGTTCGCGCCGCGGGGGCCGGTCGTGTTCGTGACGAACCAGGAGGCCGGGTCCGACGGCGACATCGTGGGCGCGGTCGCGAAGTCCATGAAGATCGGTCCGCTCATCGGCACCCGCACCTGGGGCGGCGTGATCGGCATCGACGGCCGCTTCGACCTGGTCGACGGCACGGGCGTCACCGAGCCGAAGTACGCGAGCTGGTTCGCGGGCGTGGACTGGACCATCGAGAACTACGGCGTGGACCCCGACATCGAGGTGCCGTTCCCGCCCAACGAGTGGCTCGCGGGGAAGGACCCGCAGCTCGGCCGCGGCATCGAGGAGGCCCTGGCCTCGCTCGAGCAGACGCCCGCGGCCGTGGCTCCGCCGCTGCCGCCGGCGCGGTTCGGGGGCGGCGAGGGCTGAGGCGGCCGGCGGGCCGGGCGGCCTAGACAGGGCCGACGGGTCCGACAGAGCCGACCAGGGACGGGGAAGGAGTGCGCGTGAGCTCGGATGAAGACCGGGTCTGCAGTCCGCAGGAGCGGGCGATGGACGAGTTCATCGTGAGGTTCACGCCGCACTTCCTCACGCTCCCGGAGCGCCTGGACGAGGTCGTGGCCGCGCTGCGCGCGGACGACCCCGCGCAGGAGGTCGCAAGGGCGTTCGACTGCGGGGTCGACGTCGCCGAGCACCTGCTGTCGACCCAGCTGCGGAGGCTGTCACCGCAATCCCTGGCTGAGTATCGAGAGGAGTACGAGAGCGCGCTCCGCCGTCTTCGCAAGCACGTCGCGGCGGAGTAGCCGTCCTCTGCGTCGCGACGAGCCGTTCGGGGTCAGCGTGCGACGGCAGCTCCGTGAGGTTCAGGCGACCTGAACGCGCGTGTCCCCGATCACGAACTCGATAACAAGGTCTCCGCCCACCGCCTCGAGATATCGCCGGATGGTGGCGACGCGCGCATTCTCCACGTCGCCGCGCTCGATCTTCGATACCTGTCTCTGCGAGACCCCGATGCGCTCAGCGAGCTGCACCTGCGTGAGCCCGGCGTCACGGCGCAGCTCGCGCAGACGGTACGCGCGCACCTGGGAGAGCATCCGCTCCTTATGGGCCGCGACCTTCGTTCGATCCACAGGGTGGTCGGCGAGGAACTCTGCAAGTTCCATGGCCATGGGGTCACCGTCCTTTCACGCGACGAACGTGGGCATCGAAAAGGTCATCCGCACGAGGTATGTTCCGCTTGTACCAGCCCCTCCAGTCACCGGACTTGTCGCCCGCGACCAGAAGGATCGCCTGACGAGCCGGGTCGAAGGCGAAGAGGGCGCGAAGCTCGGTCCTCCCCGCGGACCCGGGACGCAGCGCCTTCATGTTCCTATGCCGCGACGCGGTCACGGTGTCGACGAGCGGCCGGCCCAGCTGCGGCCCGTGCTCCTCCAGCAGCTCCACGGCGGCCACGACCTGCTCCCGCGAGTGTTGGTCGAGCTCCGCAAGCCACGGCGCGATCAGCTCGATGTCCACGCTCCACATCAACCGATTCTAGAACCCCCAGGTTCTAGCGTCAACGCCTCATCCCCGGGATGAGCGCACCCCGTCCACGATCATCGCTGCGATCTCTCCGAGCGAGTCTCGCCCGCGACGACGACGCCCGGGTACGACAGGATCCGGCTGATCCGGATCGGCGCGAGCTGCTGGCCGAGCATGCCCTTGATCAGCGCACTCCCCGCCGGGTCCAGGAGATCGCCTTGCCACAGCGCGGTCGGCAGACGCACCTGGTCACCTGCGGTCTCGAGGGAGACGAACACGGCGTCGACCGTGCGGAGCTTCCAGTCCGTGTGGGAGGGCACGGCACCGAGACCCCCTTCGACCTCGTCCACGGCGCGCACATCGAGGTGAGCGTCTGACCGCCCGGCCCGTGACGCTCAGCCGCCCGCAGCTTCGGAGCCGCTCCGACTGTGCGCTCGAGCCCTCCGCCCCGCAGGCGCGACCACGGCACCCGCCAGCGCCAGCACGCCCGCACCGAGGAACGCCGCCTCGGCTCCCGCCCGGTCAGCGACGGCTCCCCAGAACGGTGTGGCGAGCGTCTGACCCAGGGCGATCGCGAGGAAGCCGACGCCCACCACGACCGCTGTCCGCTCCGGACGGATGCGGGTCGCCCCCACCAGGACGAGCCCTGTGAGAGCGACGTACGCGGCGCCGAAGGCTGCGCACGCAGCGATCGCGGCCGACGGGCTGTCGGGGGCCATGCCGAGCACGACCGTCGACAGGGCCAGGAGCCCCATGAGGAGCGCCCAGGCGGCGCGCGTCCCCAGGCGACGCACGAGGTCGCCGGCGGCCGCGCCCCCGAGGCCGCAGGCGCCGAGCACGATCCAGGCGGTCACTCCCACCTGCGGCCCCGCCCCGTCGGCGCCCGCGATCCGGTCCTGCCCGAACGTCCACACCATCGCGCTCGCCGCCCCCATCACGGCCGCCGCCCCCATGAGCCGCGCGAGGGCGAGCGTGCTCGTCGTGCGGGCGTCGGCCGGCCCAGGGCCGCCCGCGACTCGGGTCCGCGACCCTCGCTCACCGCGCTCGGCACCATCGCGACCACGCCCCGCCCCCGGTCCTCCGCGCCTCGCGCCCGTCGGCACGATCCGCACCTGGGGGACCACGACGGCGACCGCGACGCACACCGCGAAGGCCGCGAGCGTGAAGAGACCCCAGGACAGGCGCCAATGATCCTGGCCGAGCAGGGCGACGGGACCGGACAGCATGACGCCGGCTCCCGTGCCTGCGTTCGCGATCGACTGCACGCGGTCGCGCCTGGCCGGGGCGACGCAGCGGGCGATCGCCTGGGCGAGGGGCGGCGACGCGACGCCGGTGCTGGCGCCGGCGATCGCCACTCCGCCGAGCAGCATCGCGGGGCTGATGGCCGTGGCGACGAGCGTGATCCCCGAGGTCGCCAGGACTCCGGCGGTGAGCGCGACCGTGCGCGATCCGAACCGGGGGGAGAGCGCGACCGCGCCGATGATGCCCGCGCAGTAGGCGAGGTAGCTCGAGGACGCGATGAGGCCCGCGGTCCGGGAGGTGAGGTCGAAGGTCTCGCGGAATGTCGGCAGGAAGAGACCGAAGGCGAACCGGGCGAGTCCGTAGCAGACGCCGATCAGGGCGAGTGCGACGACGGCGAGCAGGGCATCCGTGCCGAGCGCCCGTGCAGCGGTGCCGTGCGGCCGCCGTGCGATGCGCGCATCCGTGTCGCCGCGCTTCTCGGTGTGACTGCTCGGGTCCACGAACGCTCCTCGGTAAGGTTCACAGGGCTGTGAAGTACCCTCGCACGCTAGACTTCACTGATCGGTGAAGTCAATCCGGAAGCAGAGGAGACGGAGGGGACGACATGGATGACGCACGAGAGGCGCGCGGGACGGCACCGCCCGCCGATCCTGACCGAACGGCACACCTGACCCCGGGCGCGCAGCGCATCCTGGAGGCAGCGGGCCCCCTGTTCTACGAGAACGGGATCCATGCGGTCGGGGTGGACACGATCGCCGAGGTCTCAGGGGTCACCAAGCGCACGCTCTACGATCGCTTCGGCTCGAAGGACGCGCTGGTCGCCACCTACCTCCAGCTCCGCGACGAGGCCTGGCGGAGGACGCTCGAGACGCACGTCGCCGCCGCGTCGCCGCCGCGGGCGCTCGCCGTGTTCGAGGCCTACGAGGACGCCGAGCAGACGGATCGCGGCTGCGCCTTCCTCAACGCCGCGGGCGAGCTGCCCCCGGACCACCCGGGGCAGGCAATGGTGCGCGCCCACAAGGCGCATGTGCGGATGCGACTCGGAGCGCTCGTCGAGGAATACGTGGAGTCACCTGCGGCCGAGGACGTCGCCGAGCACCTCTTCCTGCTGCTCGAGGGCGCCATCGCGCATCGCGGGATCGACGGGGACGCCCACCGCCTGCGAGATGCACGACGCCTCGCCACGCAACTGCTGACGCGGTGCGCGACTCCGCAGTGACCTGTTCCGGGGCCGGTCACCGCGGCCCGGTTCCTCACCCCTTGTCGTCGAGGACCCGCACGAGCGCGCCCAGGCCGTCGAGCAGCTGCTCGGCCCCCGGGGCGCCGAGCGCGCCGAGCATCGATCGCTCGATCTCTCGCACCTGCCCGTCGGCCTCGCCGAGCAGCCCCTCCCCCTCGTCGGTGAGCTCGACGGGCAGGCGCCGGCCGCTCGGGGCGGAGGCGGGCCGCGTGACGAGCCCGCGGGTCTGCAGGCCCGTGACCACGCTGTGCATGGACTGGGCGGTGACGAAGCCGGCACGGGCGAGCTCCGCGCTGGTTTGCCCGGGGCGCAGCCGGAGGTTCTGGAGGCACACGTACTGCGGCACCGTGAGCCCGAGCGGCCGCAGCCTCGCGTCCATCCGGGAGTGGAGCGACGCCTGCGCGCGCTTGAGCACGTAGCCGATCCGTCGCCCGAGATCGCCGGGAGCCGAGACCACGGCGCCGGCATCCTCGGCGGCGACCGGTGCAGCGACCCCGCCCGACACTCCGCCGATCTCCGCACCCGCACCCGCGCTCGCGTCCGAACCCGGCTCCGATCCCGATCCATCCATATCAGCATCTTGACATAGCTTGGTCCTGGCGGTTGTATATCAGTGTCCTGATATTGATCGGAAGGATCCACCATGACCGCCGCCGGTCCCGACTTCATCGCCCTGCAGGTGCGCGACCTCGACGCCGCCGCGACCTTCTTCGAGGAGCACCTCGGTCTGCGACGCGCGCCCGCGTCCCCTCCGGGCGCCGTCGTCTTCGGCACCTCGCCGATCCCCTTCGCCGTGCGCGAGCCGCTGCCGGGCACCGACCTCGACGCGGCGAGCCCGCGGCCCGGCGTCGGGGTCGCCCTGTGGCTCGCGGTCGAGGACGCCGATGCCCTGCACGAGCACCTCGTCGGCGCGGGCGTCGAGGTGCTCGGCCCCGTCACCGACTCGCCTTTCGGCCGCACCCTGACGTTCGTCGGCCCCGAAGGGTACGCGCTCACCGCGCACACCGCGCACACCGCGCAGGACCCCGCCTGATGGCGGCCGGCCGCACCGTCACGCATGACCTCGAGGTCCGCGGACCCTGGCCGCTCAGCACGAGCCGCCGCTTCTGGGAGGGTTTCGCCCCGCAGCGGCTCCCCTCCCAGGAGGGCCCGCTGACCACCGTGTTCCGCGCCGACCGCACGTGGGAGTCGCTCCGGGCGCAGGTCACGCAGGACGGACCCATTGCCCGGATCTCCGTCGGCCGCACGGACGGCGGAGATCCGAGGGATCCCGAGGCGGCGATCGCGCAGGTCGCGCGCTTCCTCTCCCTCGACGTCGACGCCGGTTCGTGGCCGACGATCGGCGAGCACGATCCCGTGATCGGCGATCTGCAGCACGAGTTGCCGGGACTGCGCCCCTGCGGCTTCCACTCGCCCTACGAGGCGGCCGCGTGGGCCGTGCTCTCCCAGCGCGTCCGCATCACCCAGGCGGCCTCGCTGCACGAGCGCCTCACCGCGGACCTGGGAGAGGACGGCGCCTTCCCCGCCCCGCAGGCGCTGCTCGAGGCGGATCTCGACCTGCCCGGCCGCAAGGCGGAGTACCTGCGCGCCGTGGCCCGCGCCGCGCTCGACGGGACCCTGGACGGCGAGCATCTCCGCGGCCTCGACCCGGACGACACCTTCACCGAGGTGCAGGGCATCCGGGGCCTGGGCCCCTTCGCCGCCGAGCTCGTGGTGATCCGCGGAGCGAACGCCCCCGATGCCCTCCCCCGTCACGAGCGCCGACTCGCGCAGGAGATCACCGAGCGCTACGGCGAGGGCACCGACGTCGCGACGGTGAGCTCCGCCTGGCGGCCCCTGAGGTCCTGGGCCGCCGTGCTGCTGCGCATCGGACGCGAGGAGCGCACGGGCGAGATCGAGGGCAGGAGTCCCGGCAGGGAATGACCCCCGCCGGCGCCGCCAGGTCGCCGGACCGATCGGCCGACGACCGGCGGGCCCGACGCCGCGGCCGTCAGAAGCGCACGGCGATGCGGTCGATCGCGCGGCCGACGGGGTCCTGGTCGCGGGAGACGTCCGGCTCGGGCGGGGCAGGCGGCTCGTCCTCCCGGGCGAGGTGGGCGATCGGGACGGTCGCATCGGGAGTGAGAGTGCGGTTGATCGCGGCGTTCCCGCGCTCGAAGGCCTCGGCCGGGGTGCGCGGCGCCGGATCGGCGGGGCGCACCCAGCGGGGGTCGTCGTCGGGCGGGGGAGCGGCTG
>NZ_JAKRMO010000098.1:0-9407 GCF_022346485.1 Brachybacterium sp. ACRRE
GTCGGGGGCCCTAGCGACGGGGGAGCCGAGGGGCAGGCTGTGCTGACCTGGGGCCGACGAGGCCGACGGTCAGAACTGCTCAGTCGGCGTGGCGATCGGAGCGAGCGCCCAGGCGTCCCGGCCACCACATGAGGTCTCCGATCAGGGAGAACAGCGCGGGGACCAGCACCGTGCGCACGAGCACCGTGTCCACGAGGACGCCGAGCCCGACGATCAGGCCCAGCTGGCCGAGGACCACGAGCGGCAGCACGCCGAGCGCGGCGAACACCGCGGCGAGCACGATCCCGGCGCTCGTGATGACCACACCCGTCGAGCCGACGGCCCGGACCGTGCCGCGCACCGTGCCGAACCGATCTGCCTCGCGACGGATCCTGTGGGTGAGGAAGATCGTGTAGTCCACGCCGAGGGCCGCGAGGAACAGGAACGCCAGCAGCGGCACGGTGACGTCGAGCGCGGGGATGTCGAAGAGCGTGCGGCCCACCCACAGCCCCAGCCCGATCGACGCGAGCGTGCTGACGAGGTTCGCCGCGAGCAGCACGAGCGGGGCCACGAGCGCCTGCAGCAGCACCACGAGCACCACGAGGATCACTCCGAGGATGATCGGCGCGATGAGCAGAAGGTCCCGCATCGAGTCGTCGTGGACGTCGAGCGCCTGCGCCGAGGTGCCTCCCACCAGCGCTTCCGGCGTGACGCCGTGGACCGCGTCGCGGAGGGCGAGGACCTCCTGGTCGGCCTCCGAGGACTCGGACTGGGCGGTGCCCGTGGCCGAGAGGACGGTCTCGCCACCGGGCGTGGTGCCGCTCTCGGTGACGGACTCGATGCCGGGGACGTCCTTCGCCGCGGTCGTCACGGCCTTCGCGTCCGTCGTGGGGACGGTGATCAGGTGCGGGCCGGACTGGCCGGCGCCGTAGTGCTCGGCGATGGTGGTGAAGCCGGTCTGGGACTCGTTCGCCGAGGCGAACTGCTCGCTCTGCGAGAGGCCGACGCGCGTGCCCAGCAGACCGGTCGCGCACACGGCCAGCACGGCGAGCGTGCCGATCACCGAGAGCACCGGACGCGCGGTGACACGGCGGGCGACAGCGGCGAAGACGCCGCGTTCGGCATCATCGGTCCCGGTCCCGGTCCCGGTCCCGGTCGCGGAAGGCGCCTCGCCGGCATCCGCTCCGCTCTGAGCAGGACGCGGGACGAAGGGCCAGAACACCCGGCGCCCGGTGATCGCGAGCAGGGCGGTGAGCGGGAACAGGACGGCGAGCAGGGCGATCACGAGACCCACGGCCGCGGCGATGCCCAGCCCGCGGGTCGCGGGCATGACGGCCAGCACGAGCGTGAGAAGCGCGAGCACCACCGTCACGTTCGACGCGACCACGGCCGGCGCGGTCTCGCTCCAGGCGCGGCGCAGCGCGACGCGGTGGTCGTCGCTGCGATGCAGCTCCTCGCGGTACCGCGAGATCAGCAGCAGCGCGTAGTTCGCGCCCGCGCCGAACACGAGCACGCTGATCACGCCCGCGTCGAAGGCCAGGGAGAAGGTCTCGCCCATGCGCGAGGTGACGGCGCTCGCGACGCCGTCGGCCGCGCCGACCACCGCGAGGGGCAGCAGCCACAGGACCGGGGAGCGGTAGGTGAGCAGCAGGAGCACGCCGACCACCGCGATCGTCACGATCAGGAGGCGGAAGTCGGCGCCGGCGAAGGCGCCGCGGATGTCGGAGCCGACGGCGGGGCCGCCGGTGAGCTGCACCTGGAGGTCGCCGGAGACGGCGCCGTGGGCGACCTCGCGCAGATCAGCGACCTTCGCGTCCACCGCATCGTCGCCCGCGCTCGTGTCGATCGGCGCGAGCACGAGATCGGCGTGCCCGTCCTCGGAGGGCATCGGCGGCAGCTCGTCGCCGTCGGTCGCGTCCGCGAGGGCGGAGCGGAGGTGGGCGACCTGCTGCTCGTCGTCCGCCGTCAGCTTCCCGCCGTCGGTGCGGGTGACCACGGCCATCACGGTCTGCTGGTCCGCGTCGGGCAGCTGGTCGGCGACCGCTGCGGCTCGCGAGGACTCGGCGCTCGCCGGGAGCGCGTCCATCCCCGCGGCGGGTCCGGATCCGCGCAGACCCATCAGCGCGAGCGCGAGCAGCGCGGCGATCGCCAGCACGGCCCAGGCGGAGCGCCGTCCGGTCAGGAGCGCGGCGATCCGCGCGAGGGCGCGGGCGGGTCGGGACGGTGCCGACGTGGTGGCGGGCGTCGGCGACTGCGTCGGGGAGCTGGTCGAGGTTCTCATCGTTCTTCCTGGTCGCGCGGGGTTCTCGGGGCCGCGGCGACCTGCGCCGCGGTACGCGATCCACGCTAGGAACGGCCTCGTCGGACGGAATCAACCGTTCGATGTATTCGACCTGTGACCCGCAGCGCCGCCGCGCCTCGGCGTGCTCCCCGGCGCCTCATGTAGGAATGGGGGCATGGAGAACCGACCCACCTACGGCTACGGCGCCGACGACCCGGATCCCGCCGAGCGCCCGCGACCCAGCTACGGCTACTCGGCCGGCGACGCCGAACGCGCCGGAGGGGCCGACGGCGCGGCGGCCGGAGCGGGCGGCTCCTCCGCGGGAGCCCCGGGTGATGCCTCCCTGCCCGCGCACCAGATCCCGGGAGGCGACCAGGCGGGAGCGCCCGTGTGCCCCCGCCATCCCGACCGCGTGAGCTACGTGCGCTGCAAGCGCTGCGGCCGGCCCGCGTGCGGCGAGTGCCAGCGCCCCGCGCCGGTGGGGATGCTCTGCGTGGACTGCGAGAAGGAGCTCGCCGCGCAGCAGCGCTCCGCGAGTCCGCGCAACATGGCCGGTGGGCGCATGGGCAGTTCCACCCCGTTCCTCACCTACGGCGTGATCGGCCTGTGCGTGGTGCTGTTCCTCGGCCAGACCCTGATCCCCGGGGGCGCCGTCGAGCAGGCCCTCATCTACGCCCCCGTGCGCACCCTCGCGATGCCCTGGACCCTGATCACCACCGGGTTCCTCCACGGCGGCGTGTTCCATCTGCTGCTGAACATGTACGCGATGTACCTGGTGGGCACGCACCTCGAGCGCACGCTCGGGCACTGGCGATTCGGTGCGATCTTCATGCTCTCGCTGTTCGCGGGGCAGGTGGCCGTGCTCCTGTTCGCGGACCCGGCGAACCCCTCCTCGTGGGTCGGGGCGACGCTCGGTGCGAGCGGCGGCATCTTCGGCCTGTTCGGGACGCTGCTGATCGTGAACCGGCGGATGGGCGCGGAGACCACGCAGATCCTCGTGCTGATCGGGCTGAACCTCGTCATCACCTTCACGATCCCCAACATCTCCTGGCAGGGGCACCTGGGTGGTCTGGTGATGGGCACGGCGCTGACCGCGGTGATGTTCGCGCTGCGTCCGAAGGCGAGCCCCGGTGCCGACCGCGCGGCGCTCGCTCGACGCTCGGCGCTCATCCACGGCGGCGTGCTCGCCGCCGGGCTCGTGCTGTGCCTCGTGCTTATCGCGGTGAAGATCGCGACGGTCCCCGCGGGGTACCTGCCGCTGCTCTGAGGCGCGGGGCCGCGGGGACCGACGGCCGACGGGGGACCCCGGCTGTGGAATCACACGCCTGTGATTATCCCCAGTTGTGGATAACTTTGGGGACAACCGCCGATCGCGTGTGGAACCGCGGGGGACGGAGGCCCTGAACCTGTGGACCGGAGGTGTCCGAGAGGCGTCGGCATGGTGCGACAGCCTCCATGACCTGCGGTACGAAGCGCTCCACCGTGCGGAATCACAAACCTGTCATTCGTCCCCAGGTGTGGAGTTCTCTGTGGAAAACCCTCTCAGGACTCCACACCGCCGGTGATCCGGAGGTCCTGATCCGACCGGAGAGCGGCCTCGACCATCCCCACCAGGGCTCGCGCGGCGTCCTCGGCGCCCACCACGTCGGCCGACGGGACGTGCACGAACCCGCCGCGGACGGCGACGCCGGGATCGCCGGCCTCGCTCGCGTCCGCCTGCAGTGCGTGGCACAGCCGGTAGAACACGTCGTTGCACACGTACGTCCCGGCCGACTGCGAGACTGCGGCCGGCACGTCCTGCTCCCGCGCGGCCTCGACCATCGCCTTGATCGGCAGGGTCGAGAAATAGCCGACGGGTCCGCCGTCCACGCAGGGGGCGTCGATGGGGGAGCGGCCGTCGTTGTCGGCGATGCGCGCGTCCTGCACGTTGATCGCGACCCGCTCGGGGGTGATCGCGCGCCGTCCCGCGGCGAGACCGGTCGCGATCACGAGGCGCGGTGAACGCGCTGCGACTTGCTCGAGCAGCAGGTCGGCCCCGCGGGAGAACACGACCGGGAGGCGCACCGTCCCCACGCCCACCCCACGGGCCTCCAGCAGCGGGGCGGCCCGCCGCACCGCCTCCCATGACTCGTTCGTCGCGGCCCCCGCGAAGGGCTCGAACCCGCTCAGCAGCACATCGATGCTCATGAGGGCAGGGTAGGCGCCTCTACTCTGGGCGCATGCCCGCCTCGCCGACGCCCGACCAGCCCCTGCCCGACCAGCCCCTGCCCGACCGGTCCTCGCCCGTCGGACCGTCCCAGGACCTCGACGCCCTGCACCCGCCCTTCGCCCTGCGGGTGCGCTCCGGCCCGCTCACCCTGCGGGTCCTCGCCGATCGCGACCTCCCGGAGTACGCCGAGCTGCTGCGTCGGCCGATCTTCGCCGACCCCGACGCCCCGCACGTCTTCCCCTGGTACGCGCGGCCGGAGCAGGAGCGGATCCGCGAGGCGATGCGGTTCCAGTGGCGCCTGCGCAGCGAGCTCTCCCCGGAGAGCTGGTCGCTGACCCTGGGCATCTGGGCCGACGGCCGGCTGATCGGCTGCCAGGACGTCAACGGGAAGCAGTTCGCCGTGCGCCGCACCGTGACCTCGGGGTCCTGGCTCACGCGGGACATGCAGGGCCGCGGCTACGGCGGCCTCATGCGCCGGGCAGTGCTCGTCCTCGCTTTCGACCACCTGGGTGCGGTGCGGGCGGAGTCGGCGGCGGTCGTCGGCAACGAGCGCTCGTACGGCGTCTCCCGCTCCTGCGGCTACGTCGGCAACGGCACCGAGATCGTCGAGCAGAACGGCCGAGCCGTCGAGCATCAGCGGTTCGTCGTCACGCCGCAGACCTTCCGGCGCGGTTCCCGGAGCGTCGAGGTCGAGGGGCTCACCCCGGAGCTGCGCGCACTGCTCGGCGCTCCACCGGCAGGCGCCGCGAGCATCTGAGCGCCTCGTCCCTCCGGGTCGCGGAGCGACGCTGCTCCGCGACCCGCCCCACCACCACAGAGGGGTTTTGGGCGCCGGAGCCGTGGCTCCGGCGTGCGTCAGGCCGTGCGCTCCGGCGGACGCTCGCGCGGGTGCTTCGCACGCAGGACGAAGTAGTTGATCGCGCCCACGAGCGCGAACACGACCACGCCGAAGGCGATGCCGAGCAGGAGCGCGCTGCCCACTGACGCGCCGCCCAGAGCGCCGAATCCGATGATCGCTGCGGCCAGGGCGATCACTCCGGCGACGGCGCCGTTCAGAGCGGCGCGGGTATAGATCTGGTTCGAGCTCATGGGAACCTCCATGCGAGTTCCTGTGCTGCGGTGCCGACCCGTCCGGATGCCGCAGAAGCGCGACATCGTCGCAGACAAGACGTGTTCTCACGGTAGAGTCGGCGGCGAGCCAGGGCCACTTCTGCACGGAACGTGAGGGCAACGGTGACGGATCTGGAACGCTATCGGCGCACCGACCGCGCACAGGACGTCGGGTTCGTCTTCGGTGCGCTCACGGCCGCGAGCCTTCCCGGTCCGGGCCTGCTGCGCCTGCTCGGCCGCCTCCACATGACCGAGTCCGCGGCGCACAGCACGCTCGCGAAGATGGTGCGGATGGGCCGGCTCGACGTCGAGCGGCACGGGCGCGTGGGCCTCTACTCCCTGGGCGCTCCGCTCGCGCGCCGATACCGCCAGATCGAGGGCACCGCGACGCCGGCCACGTGGTCCGGAAGCTTCCACGGCCTCCTCCACCAGGTCCCCGAGAGCGCCCGCTGGTTCCGCGACCGCCTCACCTACTACGCCGACTTCCACGGGTTCGGCTCCCTGCGCCCCGGCGTCCTGATCAGCGCCCGGGCCGAGGCGGACACTGTGCTCGGCCAGCTGGGCGAGGTGCCCGAGGGAGCCCTGGTCCACCGTGTGCAGATCACCCCCGAGAGCATCGAGGAGGCGCGGGGCATGGCGGAGGCGACGTGGGATCTCGCCGAGGTCGGCCGTCGCGCCGAGGACCTCACGGCGCGGATCCGTGCGCTGCGGGGGAGCGTCGAGCTCGCAGGCCGCCCTGCGGACGACGCGCCGCTCTGGGACGTGTTCGGACAGTGGAATGCGCTCTACCAGCAGGTCCTGCGCGTCGTCCTCGCCGACCCCCATCTTCCCGCGGAGCTCCTGCCGCCGCGCTGGCCCGTCGGCGCGATGTTCGCCGAGCTGAACCGGCTGAACAGCCGATGGGGGCCGACGCTCCAGCCGTTCCTGCGCGCGCAGGTCGAGCAGGCCGCGCCGGGCCTCGCCCGGTACGAGCCCGCTCCATGGGAGCGCACCCGGTAATCGCGCAGTCGCCGCGCAGGGCCACGCAGAGCCACGCGGGAGCCGCGCAGAGCCGCGTGGGAGTCACGCCGGGCCGCGCTGGGGCGGGACCGGCGGGTCCGGGCGCCCCTTCAGACCCCGTCGGCCGCGAGGCGCAGCGCCGCGCGGGCGGCGGCGTCGGCTCCGGGCGCCTCCTGGACGCAGCGCGCGAGGAGCCAGCGCGCCGTCCTCTCCGGATCGAGGCCGGTCAGGTGCGCCATCCGGGCGCTGAAGCCCGACGGGTCCTCGACCAGGCGGTCCTCGGCGTTGAACATGTGCTGCAGCAGGTCGTAGTGCGGGTCGCCCACGTAGGGCTTCGGGTCGATGACCCGCCAGGAAACGCCGCGGTCCGGTCCCTCGCCGTCCGCTGCGAGCACGTTGTGGTGGTGCAGATCGGTCGCGAGCAGCACCTCCGGGACGTCGCCCTCGCGGGGGAGCGCGCGGAACAGGTCCAGGCCCCGTCGCACCAGCTCGTCCGGCAGACCGCGGGAGTCGCGGGCGAGGCGCTCGGCGGCCTCGTCGGCCCACCAGGCGCACATGTGCGCGAGCGGGCGGAAGCCGTGCTGGGGTGCGCCGGGGAGGTCGTCGGCGGGGATCCACAGGCGACGCAGCAGACCCGCGACCACCTCGTCCTCCTGCTGGGGCGGGAGCCCGCTGCGCGCGAGCGTCGCGCCGGGGCGCACGCGCTCCATGAGCAGCACGCTGAGCGCGCCCTCGCGGCGGGCCTCGAGCACGCGAGGCACGATCGGGCCGGGCGCATCCCGCCCGGAGTCCCTTCCTGCGGACCAGATGCTCATCCCGAGCGCCTCGTCGCGGGCCTCCTCGTGCGCCCACGCGACCTTGAGCACCAGGTCCTCGCCGCCGGCGCCCGTCGCCGCGCCCACCCAGCCGGTCGACCCCTCGGGGAACGCCGCGCCCAGCGTCAGGCCCAGGCGCTCGGCCCAGGCGTCCCGGGCGGCCAGGATCTGCGCGTCCGACGGCCGCGGTTCCTGCGTCGGCCCGGTCTCGGGCCCGGTCTCGGGGGTGGGATCGGGCCGATGGTCGCCCTGCGGGCTCATGGCCGGCGCCCGAGGAGGATCAGCTCGGCGGTCGCGTCGGTGATGGGGCCGCCGGACCAGTCGCCGCACACCTGCTCCACGGCGAAGCCCGCGGACTCGAGGTCCGCGCGCAGCACGTCGAGCGGCCGGAAGATGAGCGTCTCCTCGGCGCCGCGTCGCGCGGAGCCCTCGCGCTCCGTGACGCCGCGATGGGTCTCGACGACCCCGTCGGCCCCGCTCTCGTCGACCTCGAGGAGCTCGACCCAGCTGGTGAACTCGCCGCCGTCGGGGTGGGGGAAGGTGCCGCGCGTGCTCTCCGGCGTCCAGCGCTCCCACGCCCGCCGTCGCGGGTCGCGGCTCTCGAAGGCGAGCATCCCGCCCGGCCGCAGCGCTCGATGCGCGTCCCTGAGCAGCGTGCGCCACGCGTCCGCTGGGACGATCTGCTGGGCGGCGTGCCCGGTCATGACCGCGAGGTCCGCCTCGCCCTCCGGCGCGGCGTCGGCGGAGCCGAGGATCCAGGTCACGCGCTCGCCGCCGGGGCGCGTGCGCGCGATCTGAAGCATCGCCTCGGCGGGGTCGACGCCGATCACGCAGTGGCCGTCGGCCGCGAGATCGACGCCGAGCACCACCGTGCCGCAGCCGATGTCCAGGACCGTGAAGGGCGCGCCGGCCCCGCCCGCCGCGGCGTCGCGCAGCTCGCGGGCCAGGCGCCGATAGAACTCGACGTCCTCGCGTCCGGAGTTCTCGGCGTCGTACAGCCGCGCGGACTCGGGATCCTCGTAGGGGTTCGTGGAGGGGAGCGTGCTCACCTCGGCGACGCTAGCGGGGCGCGCCCGAGGATGGCGAGCGAATAGACCGCACGCCGAGGGGCCGCACGCCGCGCCGCGCCGAGATGTGCCGTCTGTCCGTTCCGGGCGGTGCGCCTGAGTGACAATGACCGGGTGAAACCGTTCCTGCTCATCGCGACCCGTCCCGAGGACGAGGTCGCGCAGTCCGAGTACGAGGCCGTGCTGCGCCTGACGGGCCTCGCGCCCGAGCAGCTGCAGCACATCCAGCTCGACCGCACGCCGATGCCGCCCATCGACCTCGAGGCGATCTCGGGGATCATCGTCGGCGGCAGCCCGTACAACACCTCGGACGACGCCGACGAGAAATCCCCCGACCAGGTGCGCGCCGAGCGCGAGCTGGGGGAGCTGCTGGACCGCGTCGTCGAGGCCGACTTCCCCTTCTTCGGCGCCTGCTACGGCGTCGGGACCCTGGGCGTCCACCAGGGCGCGATCGTCGACCGCACCTACGGGGAGCCCGTGAGCGGCATCGACGTCGAGCTCACCGACGCCGGCCGTGAGGACCCGCTGGTCAGGGCCTCCGGCGTCCCCGACAGCTTCCTCGCCTTCGTGGGCCACAAGGAGGCCGTGCACGTGCTGCCCGAGCACGCCGTGCTGCTGGCCACCGGCCAGGGCTGCCCCGTGCAGATGTTCCGCGTGGGCACCTCGCAGTACGCCACCCAGTTCCATCCCGAGCTGGACAACGATGGGCTGGTCTTCCGCATCCGCGCCTACCGCGACAACGGCTACTTCGACCCCGCCGAGGAGGAGGAGCTGATCGAGCGCGTGCGCCCCGTCGACGTCCACCACGCCGCGAAGCTGCTGCGCGCCTTCGTCGAGCTGCACGCCCGCTGACCCCGTCGGCCGGAGCATCGGACCGCCCGTCCGCGCGGACCCCCGCGCCGGACTGATTCCTCGCATTCGTGGGCCAAAAGGAGGCCGTGCTCGTG
>NZ_JAKRMO010000099.1:0-8846 GCF_022346485.1 Brachybacterium sp. ACRRE
GGGCTCGGCGATCGGCCTGTTGCTGTGGTGGTACGTCCCGCACATGGTCCCGGCCGGGTCCGACTGGGGCTTCGTGGTCTCCGTCGCCGCGGGCACCGTCTTCGGCATCCTGCTCGCCGGCTTCGTCCCGCTCGGCGCGATCATGCCCGCCATCGCCCCCAAGGAGAAGGGCGCCGCGATGGCCATGTACACGACCGCCGCGGGCGGCGCGACGTTCCTCGGCAGCTCGGTCGTCGCGATCGTCTACCCGTGGGGCGGCAACGTCGGCGTGGTCTGGGCGTTCGTGCTGCTGTATGCCTGCGCCTTCACCATGACCTTCTTCCTCAAGGTCCACCAGCCGCGCCTGCACGGCCCCGTCCTGGACGACTGACCCCGGTCGCGGCACCGTCAGTCCTCGGAACCCCACGGAAGGAACCCCGATGTCCACCAGCACAGACCTCTTCGATCTCAGCGGCACCGTCGCCCTCGTCACCGGAGGCGCGAAGGGCCTGGGCCTCGCCATGGCCAAGGGCCTCGCCGATCACGGCAGCGACATCGCGCTCGCCGACATCGACGACTCGACCGGCGAGAAGGCCGCCGCAGAGCTGTCGGAGGCGACCGGCCGCACCGTCCGCTACTACCACTGCAATGTCATGGACCCCGCCGAGGTCGACGCGCTCGTGGACCGGGTCGTCGCCGACCTCGGGCAGATCGACACCCTGCTCAACAACGCGGGGCGCACGATCCACCAGCCCCTCGAGGAGGTCACCGAGGAGAACTGGCGGGCCGTCATGGGGCTGAACCTCGACGCCGTCTTCCACGTCATGCAGTCCGTGGCGCGCCACATGCTCGAGCGGGGCAGCGGCAGCATCATCAACACCGGCTCCATGAGCGGCATCATCGCGAACATCCCGCAGAAGCAGGCCTCCTACAACGCCTCGAAGGCGGCCGTCCACAACCTCACCCGCTCCGCGGCCTGCGAGTGGGCCGAGCGGGGGCTGCGCGTGAACGCGATCGCTCCGGGCTACATGCGCACGGAGCTCACCCGCGGGTTCTACGAGGAGGGTGGCCCGCAGATCGACCAGTGGAACCTCATGACGCCGATGAAGCGGCCGGGCGAGCCCCATGAGCTCGCGGGCGCCGCGGTCTTCCTCGCCTCGCAGGCGTCCACCTTCGTCACGGGCTCGATCCTCAGCGTCGACGGCGGCTACACCGCCGCCTGAGGCGGCGGCCGTCGGCCCCGAGCACACCTCCTGATCCGTTCCTCCCTCGCAGAGAGCAGACCACCTCATGACCTACCTGTTCGATGATCCGAAGAAGTTCCCGGCCGCCGCGGTCGAGGGACTCGTCGCCGCCCATCCCGAGGAGCTCACGCAGGTCCACGGCGGCGTGGTGCGCCGGAATGCGACGCCCGAGGGGCAGGTCGCGCTCGTCGTCGGCGGCGGCTCGGGCCACTACCCGGCCTTCGCCGGCTGGGTCGGCCCGGGCTTCGCCCACGGCGCCCCGTGCGGCAACATCTTCTCCTCGCCCTCCTCCGACCAGGTGTACTCGGTCGCGCGCAACGCCGAGAACGGCGGCGGCGTGATCCTCGGCTTCGGCAACTACGCGGGCGACGTCCTGCACTTCGGCGTCGCCGCGGAGAAGCTGCGCGCCGAGGGCGTGGACGTGCGCATCGTCAAGGTCAGCGACGACATCGCCTCGAACTCCGAGGAGAACCACCGCGACCGCCGCGGCATCGCCGGCGACCTCGTCGTCTTCAAGGTCGCGGGCGCCGCGATCCAGGCCGGCGCGGACATCGCCGAGGCCGAGCGCCTCGCCTGGAAGGCGAACGACGCCACGCGCTCCCTCGGCGTCGCCTTCGACGGGTGCACGATCCCCGGGGCCGACGAGGCCCTGTTCCACGTGCCCGAGGGGAAGATGGCCATCGGCCTGGGCATCCACGGCGAGCCCGGCATCGACGAGGTCGACATGCCCAGCGCCGAGGACCTCGCCCGGCGCCTGGTCGACGGCGTCCTCGCCGAGACCCCCGAGCTCGACTCGACGCGGGCCGCCGTGGTCCTCAACGGCCTGGGCACCGTGAAGTACGAGGAGCTGTTCGTCGTCTACGCGCACGTGGCGCGGATGCTCGGCGAGGCGGGGCTGACGATCGTGCGCCCCGAGGTCGGCGAGCACGTCACCAGCCTCGACATGGCCGGGCTGTCCCTGACGGTCATGCGCCTGGACGAGGAGCTCGAGGAGCTCTGGCTCGCCCCGGCCGACACCCCCGCCTTCCGCCGCGGAGCGGTCGTCGACGGTCCGGCCGGCGAGGAGCGCGGCGAGATCTACACCCCGGGCGAGGACCCCATCCCCGAGGCGTCCGAGGACTCCCGCGGCAGTGCGGCGCGGATCGTCGAGATCCTCGCGGACCTGCAGGAGAAGCTCGAGGAGTGGGAGCCCGAGCTCGGGAAGATGGACGCCGTCGCCGGCGACGGCGACCACGGGCAGGGCATGGTGCTCGGCGTGCGCGCCGCCCGTGCCGCCGCGGAGAAGGCGGCCGACGGAGGCGCGGGCGCCCGCACCGTCCTCGTCCAGGGCGGCTCCGCCTGGTCCGCCGAGGCCGGCGGGACCTCCGGCGCCCTCTGGGGCGCCGCGCTCACGAGCCTCGGCAGCGCGCTCGCGGACGACACCGCGGTCACCCCCGAGCAGCTCGTGGCCGGGATCGTGCAGGCCATCGAGGCCGTCGAGCGCCTGGGCGGCGCGAAGGTCGGCGACAAGACGATGGTCGACGCGATGGTGCCCTTCCGGGAGTCCCTCGAGTCGGCCGGCACCCCGTCGGACCTCGCGGCCGCAGGGGCCGCGATCTCCACCGCGGCCGAGGCGGCGGCCGAGGCCGCCGAGGGCACAAGCGACATCGCCGCCCACCTGGGCCGCGCCCGCGTGCTCGGCGACAAGTCCGTGGGCACCCCCGACCCAGGCGCCGTCTCGTTCTCGCGGATCGTCGCCCGCCTCGGCGAGCAGCTCGCCTGAGCACGGCGGGCCCGGGCCGTCGGGCGGACGGGCCGGCGGTCCGTCGGATCTCACGGGACCGTCGCCCCGCGGCGCACGGATAATCGTCCCGAACCCCCTACCCCGCATCACGAGCAGGAACAGGAGCAGAACATGGCACTGAGGATCGTCGTCGGCGGAGACAACGCCGGATTCGGATACAAGGAAGAGTTCAAGAAGGTCCTCGAGGCCGATGAGCGCGTGGAGTCCGTGACCGACGTGGGCGTCACCGGCCGTGAGGACGGCACGTACTACCCGAACGTCGCGGTCGAGGCCGCCGAGCTCGTCGCCGCGGGCGACGCGGACCGTGCGCTGCTGGTGTGCGGGACCGGTCTGGGCGTCGCGATCGCGGCGAACAAGGTCACGGGCATCCGCGCGGTGACCGCGCACGATCTGTACTCGGTGCAGCGTTCGGTGCTGTCGAACAATGCGCAGGTGCTGTGCATGGGCGAGCGCGTGATCGGGCTGGAGTCCGCGAAGGCCCTGGTCGATGTGTGGCTGGATCTGGAGTTCGACCCGAACTCGTCGTCTGCCGCGAAGGTCGACGCGATCTGCGCCTACGACGGGTCCCTCGAGGAGAACTGACGCGCGGAGGCCCGCCCCGCCGCCCGGCGCCCCGGCGCCTGATCGATGGCCAGGTTCTCTGGCAGGATCGTCCGATTCCTGTCAGAGAACCTGGCCATCGTCGTTCCGGGCGAGGGGGTGGGGGAGCGACGGTTCGGGTGCGTGGGTGCGTGGGTGCGTGGGTGCGTGGGTGCGTGAGTGCGCAGGGATGAGGAGCCGTCGGCCCGGGACCTGTGGTCCACATCGCCCGGGCGTCCGCCCGCGGGGCCGACGAGCTTAGGGTGACCTGACCTGTGCTCGATCCCGGCACGGGACCCGTGAACGGAGCACCATGCCCGCAGATCCCACCCGGCCCGTCGGCGTCCTCACGACCGACGCCGCGACCGCGCCCGCTACCGACGCCGCACCCCGGTCCGCCGTCGGCGCCCCCTCGACCGGGCCCGCCGGTCCCCGCGAGGCGCGCCGGGTCACCTGGGCCTCGCTCGTCGGCACCTCGCTCGAGCAGTTCGACTTCTACCTGTTCGCGTACTTCTCCGCGTTCTTCGTGGGCCCGCTGTTCTTCGAGCCGCTGGGCCCGGCCGGGGCGACCCTCGCCTCCTTCAGCACGATCGCCGTGAGCTTCGTGATCCGGCCGCTCGGCGCGATCGCGTTCGGCCACATGGGCGACCGGCTCGGCCGGCGCGCGACCCTGCTGTGGACCGTCGGGATCATGGGCGTCGCCACCGGCCTCATCGGCCTGCTGCCCTCCTACGCGCAGGCCGGCTGGCTGGGCGCGATCGGCCTCGTGGTGCTGCGCCTGGCCCAGGGCCTCTCGCTCGGCGGGGAGTGGGGCGGCTCGGTGCTGCTGGCCGCCGAGCACGCGAAGCCCCTGCGCCGCGCGCTGTACGCGGCGATCCCGCAGCTGGGATCACCGGTCGGCTCGATCCTCTCGGCCGCCGTGTACCTCGTGCTGATCGCCGCCGTGCCCGAGGCCGCGATCGCCGCCTGGGCCTGGCGGGTGCCGTTCCTGCTCGCGTTCCCGCTGCTGCTGGTCTCGCTCTACCTGCGGATGCGCGTCGACGAGACGCCCGTCTTCACCCGGCTGAGGTCCGACGGCTCGCGCGACCGCATCCCCGTGCTCGACATGCTGCGCTCGCGGCCGCTCGCCCTGGGGACCGCGGTGCTCGCGGCGCTGCTGGGCATCGGCTCGTACTCCCTGATGAACACCTACACCATGAACTACGGGGCCGAGCAGCTGGGCTACCCGTTCCTGCAGCTGCTGACGGCGACCACGATCGGCTCGCTCCTGCAGCTGGTGACGATCCCGCTGTTCGGCCTGCTCGCCACGCGCATCGGCTCGGCGCGCGTGGTGGGCATCGGAGCGCTCGGCACCGCGCTCATCGCCCTGCCGATGTACGCGCTGCTGCCCTCGGCGACCTTCGGGGTGCTCGTCGCGATGATGGTGATCGGCGGGATCCTGCCCACCATGTCGTGGGCGGCGCTCGGCGGGCTCATGAACGACCTCTTCGAGGGGCGCTTCCGGTACTCGGCGCTGTCCTTCGCCTACGCGATCGCCGCGACCCTCAGCGGCTTCATCCCCCTGCTCACCGCGGCGCTGGGCGGCGCCACCGGCCAGGCCTGGTGGCACCCCGCGCTCGTGCTCATCGTCCTGAGCCTCGCGACGCTGGTGGGGGCGCTCGGCGCACGACGGGCAGGTGCGTCCTCGGGCCGCTCGGGTCTGTGAGGATGGCGCCATGAACGAGCTGCTCCCCGATGCCGTCTACTTCGCCTCCCTCCCGAAGGTCATCACCTCGGGCGCGGTGATCCTGCGCGACGAGCGCGGCCGCGTGCTCATCGAGAAGCCGAACTACCGCGACCACTGGCTGCTGCCCGGCGGAGGCGTCGACCCGGGGGAGGACGCCCGCGCGTGCGCCCACCGCGAGGTGCGCGAGGAGCTCGGCCTGGACCTCCCCATCGGCCGTCTGCTCGCCGTGCACTGGATGCCCTCGCGCGCACGGGTCGGCGCTCCGATGGGCGCGCACTTCCTGTTCGACGCGGGCGTCGTCCCGGCTGCGCGTCTGGAGGCCGACGTGGTCCCGCAGGCCGCGGAGCTGGACGACTGGATGCTCGCGGAGGAGGATGAGCTGGACCTGCTCGGTCCGTGGGGCGCGTCACGCGCACGGCGGGGACTCGCCGTGCTGCGCGGAGACAGCGAGGTCGATCTGCTCGCTCCGTGATCACACCGCTGTGACCAGGAGGAGCCGCGCGCGATCGCGAGACGTCTCACAGGTGTCGCGGCCGTCCTGAGCCGGGGACGGCGGGGGCGTTCCGGTGACGCGGGCCTCCTTCTCCCGCTACCGTGCTGGGCACCCCTGTCCCTGTCCCCGATCAGAACGGCACGGCTATGGACCTCACGTTCAAGCTGATCGCGCTCGCGATCTACTTCCTCGCGATGCTCGGCATCGGCTTCTACGCCTTCCGCAGGACCAAGGGCGGCGACGAGTACATCCTCGGCGGGCGCCAGCTGCACCCCTTCACCGCGGCGCTGTCCGCGGGCGCCTCCGACATGTCCGGCTGGCTCCTCATGGGCCTGCCGGGCGCGCTCTACATGAGCGGCCTGGTCGAAGCGTGGCTCGCCGTCGGCCTCACCGTCGGCGCAGCCCTGAACTGGATCTTCGTCGCGCCCCGACTGCGCCAGTACACGCAGATCGCCGACGACTCCCTCACGGTCCCGAGCTTCTTCGGCAACCGCCTGTTCGACCGCACCCGCGCCCTGCGCATCGTGGCCGGGCTCGTGATCCTGGTGTTCTTCACCTTCTACGTCTCCTCCGGCATGGTCTCCGGCGGCGTCTTCTTCCAGTCCTTCTTCGGCGGGCCGTACCTCGTCGGGATGCTGCTGGTCGCGGGCGTCACCGTGCTGTACACCCTGTTCGGCGGCTTCCTCGGCGCGACCTACACGGACGTGGTCCAGGGCATGATCATGCTGGTCGCCCTCATCGTGGTCCCGACGGTCGCGATGTTCTCCGTGGGCGGCCCTGCCGAGATGTTCGAGTCCGTGCGCCAGGTCAACGCCGACTTCGCCTCGATGACCAGCGGCGCGACCGCCATCGGCGTGATCTCCTCGCTCGCCTGGGGCCTGGGCTACTTCGGCCAGCCCCACATCATCGTGCGCTTCATGGCGCTGCGCTCCTCGCGCGACGCCAAGTACGGCGCGACCTTCGGCGTGGCCTGGATGATCGTCTGCGTGCTCGGTGCGATCTTCACGGCCCTCGCGGGCCTCGCCTACTTCCAGCAGAACGGCGACGCCCTGCTCACCGACAAGACCAACGGCGAGTCCGTGTTCCTGGACCTCGCGCAGATCATGTTCCACCCGCTGCTCGCGGGCATCCTGCTCGCCGCGGTGCTCGCGGCGATCATGTCCACGATGTCGAGCCAGCTCGTGGTCACGAGCTCCGCACTCATCGAGGACATCGTGGGCGCGTTCAACCGCTCGATCGGCCCCTCCGCCAAGCTCTGGGGCGGACGCATCGGCGTGCTGGCGATCTCCCTGATCGCTGCCATCCTCGCGCTCGATCCGAAGAGCTCGATCCTGGACCTGGTGTCCTTCGCCTGGGCAGGATTCGGCGCGGCCTTCGGGCCCGTCGTGCTGCTGTGCCTGTTCTGGCGCCGCCTGACGATGCCCGCTGCGCTCGCCGGCATGATCGTCGGCGCGCTCGTGGCGTTCTGGTGGGGCGGTGTCTTCACCGCGGAGGCCCCGGACGTCGCCTGGAAGCTCTTCCCGAGCGGTGACACCTACCTGCACCTCTACGAGATCATCCCGGGCTTCGTGCTGAACCTGCTGGTCGCGGTCGTGGTCTCGCTCCTGACGCCGGCGCCGCCCGCCCAGGCGCGAGAGCAGTTCGACGAGATGGTCGGCTCGCTCAAGACGGGCACCATCGCGCAGAAGCCGGCCGACGAGGCCCCGGAGGCCGCGCCGAGCGTCTGACGCCCGGTCCGGTCCGGTCCGGCCCGGTCCCGACCGGCCCGGTCTCCGGCCCGACGGCCCATCGCGCGAGGGCGCCGCATCCGTCCAGGATGCGGCGCCCTCGTGCATCCAGGGGCAGGGGCTGCGCGGCTCCTCAGTCGGCGACGCGCTCCACGAAGGCGACGATCTCGTCCGCGACCTCGTCGCGGATCTCGGGCTCGTTGTGCACCTCGTGGCGGTAGCCCGTGTACACGCGGGTGGTGACATCGCGCGTCCCCGACTCGGCCAGCGCGGTCGCCACGGCGTACGGGCCCTCGCCGAAGCCGCCCACCGGGTCCTGATCGCCCGCGAGGATCAGCACGGGCAGGGCGGTCGGGATGCGCGCCGCCCACCCGGGCGCGTTCGCCTCGTCGTAGATCCCCACGAAATCGCGGACGAAGCGCAGGGACATGGGCGTGCCGAAGCCGTTGAGCGGGTCGGACCCGTGGTCGCGCACGACGTCGCGGTCGCGCGCGACCCAGTCCGTCGGCCCGCGCACGTCGTCATAGCGGTCCAGGAAGCCCTCGAAGAGGCTCGGCAGGAAGGATTCGCCGCTGCTCGCGCCGTCGCCCGCGCCGATCGCCCGGTCCAGGGCGTGGCGGTCGAACGTCCGCATCGAGCTCATCTCGGCCGCGATCCCGCCGAGCACCAGGGCGGCCAGGCCCTGCGGGTGGCGGGCGGCCTGCGCGCGGGCGATCATCGAGCCCCAGCTGTGGCCGTAGACGACGTACGGCAGCGCGGGGAACATCGCGGTGACCTTCTCGCGGAGGGTCTCCTCGTCGGCGATCACGGTCTCCAGACCGTCCTCGCCGGTGTCCGCCCAGACGCCCGAGGCGACGGCCGTGGCCCCGTGGCCGGCATGGTCGTCGGCCGCGACCACGAACCCCGCGTCCAGGAGGCGCGCGATGAGCCGCTGGTAGCGCCGCGAGTGCTCGCCGAGCCCGTGCTCGATCTGCACGACGGCGCGCGCGGGCACCACGGGGACGTGGATCCAGGCGCGGATCTCGTCCCGGCCGTTGCGGGAGGGGAACGTGAACTCGTGCAGGGCCATCTCGACTCCTTCGGCGGGCGGTGCAGGTGGGGCCGAGCGTAGCCCGCCGGGGCCGACGGGCACGGGGTCTCGGGTCTCACGTCTCAGGTGACGGGCGTCAGGGCTCAGGGCTCGAGCGTGCGCCGGTGCCGGCCCGCCGCATCAGCACGGGGCTCCTCGGAGCGCTGCTCATGGGAGACCGCGAGCGCCGCGCCGATGGCGGGCTTCGCACCCGCCCAGGCCACGGGGGTGCGGGCGGGCGAGGTC
>NZ_JAKRMO010000009.1:0-87985 GCF_022346485.1 Brachybacterium sp. ACRRE
CCGCCCCGCCTCGCGCGTCGTCCTGTCCCCGTCCCGTGCCCCGGCCGCCCGCGCGTCCCGCTCCCTGTGGTGGCCCCGGCCACGTACAGCGGCGCCGACGGTCCCCGTTCGGGTGACCGGCCTGACGCCCACGGTCATGGGCCGGTAAAGGGACGCTCCGAACGCTCTCAAGTTCCGTTCAGACCCCTCGCATACTCCCCGCGCGCCCGGGAACATGGATCCCGGACGGTCCGGCAGGCCCCAGGGCCCCGTCGTCCTCTTCACCCCCACCGCGCGGTCGTCGCGCACTTCCCCAGGGGGAGCGCACGACGAATCGACGAGACACAGGTGGGTAGGACGACGTGAAGAAGACTCCGTGGATCATCTCTGCGGCCGTGGCAGGGCTGCTGGTCGCCGGCGGCGGCGGCACCGCGTACGCGGTCTCCAACGAGGCCGGCGTGGACGTGTACGGCGAGCACAGCACCGTGCGCACCTTCAGCCCGACGGTGGGCGCGCTCCTCGAGGCGCAGGGCGTCACCGTGCGCTCGACGGACCTCGTGACCCCCTCCATCGATTCCGTCGTCACCGACGGCATCGACATCCAGGTCGTCCACCGCAACCCCGTCACCGTCACGGTGGACGGGAAGGCGCACGAGGTCCTCACGACCGGCGACACCGTGGCCGACGCCCTCGCGGAGCTCGACGTCGACACCAAGAAGGCGCATGTGAGCCCCGACCCGGAGACCACGCTCAGCGCCGAGGGCACCTCGGTCGAGGTGCAGACCGCGAAGTCCGTGACCTTCAAGGGCCAGTACGGCCACAAGACCTTCACCGTCTACTCCGACACCGTCGGCGAGGGCATGGAGGAGGTCCTGAAGAACATCGAGGACACCGACACCGCGAAGCCCGGTCGCGACGAGGAGCTGACCGACGGCATGACCGTCACCGTCCAGCGCGTGCGCGAGAAGGAGTCGACGAAGAAGGAGTCCGTCGACTTCGCGACCAAGACCAAGAAGTCCGACGAGCTGACCGAGGGCACCACGAAGGTGCAGACCGAGGGCCAGAAGGGCACCAAGGAGACGAAGGTCCGCGAGACGATCGTCGACGGCGAGGTCACCAAGACGAAGGTCCTGGACGAGAAGGTCACGAAGGGTCCGGTCGACGAGGTCGTCCTCGAGGGCACCAAGAAGGCCCCCGAGCCCGAGGAGACCTCGAGCGACTCGGACGACTCCTCAAGCTCCTCCGCGAAGGCCGACGACTCCTCGAGCGATGCCGACGCCTCGGCCTCGAAGTCCACGGCCTCGAAGTCCTCGTCCTCGAAGAGCTCGGAGAAGAAGTCCCAGGCCTCCTCCGACTCGAAGAAGTCCACGAGCTCCTCGAAGTCCTCCTCGAGCGCGAAGGCCCCCTCGGTCTCCAGCGGCTCCGTCTGGGACACGATCGCCCAGTGCGAGTCCGGCGGCAACTGGTCCATCAACACCGGCAACGGCTTCAAGGGCGGTCTGCAGTTCACCGATCAGACCTGGAAGGCGTTCGGCGGCGGGGCCTACGCCCCCTCGGCCGACAAGGCCTCCCGCGCGCAGCAGATCGCGGTCGCCAAGAAGGTCCAGGCCGCCCAGGGCTGGGGCGCATGGCCCGGCTGCACCTCGAAGCTCGGCATCGGCTGATCCGACGCCCGGAGCCCGATCGGGTGCACGGCGCGCGATCCCGCGTCACGCACGCACAGCGAGCGCATCACGGAGACCCGTGGTGCGCTCGCCGCGTCCTCGGGTGCCGCCGCCCTCGGGCGGGCATGTGATGTGCATCCGAAGGCACCCAGTCCTTTGACCCCCTGCACGCGGCGTCAGTAGACTGTCAAGAGCGTCCGGAGTGCCCTCTGGTCGTGATCGGGACTTCTCCCGGGCTGTCGACTCGAACGCCCGGGTGTCCCCCGCGAGGAGCGGATCCTCGTGGCATGCCCGAATCCGGGCGACGGGCGCATCCCCGCCCTCGTCCGCGGCGCGCGATCACGGTGCTCCGACGCACGGACGGCGCACGTCGTCCGCGCGGGTCGCCGTGCCCACTCCCGGGAAGCAGGGGAGCGCACGACGGGTCGCCGGCCGCATCCGCGGCCACAAGATGGAGATCCGGGGGGACCAACACTCCCGTCGGCAGAACAGGAAGAGTCGAAGTGCCCACTATTCAGCAGTTGGTGCGCAAGGGGCGGACGGTCAAGTCCTCCGCTTCGAAGACCCCGGCGCTCAAGGGTTCGCCCCAGCGCCGCGGCGTCTGCACGCGCGTCTACACCCAGACCCCCAAGAAGCCGAACTCGGCGCTGCGCAAGATCGCGCGCGTGCGCCTGTCCACCGGCATCGAGGTGACGGCGTACATCCCCGGCGTCGGCCACAACCTGCAGGAGCACTCGATCGTGCTCGTGCGCGGCGGCCGTGTGAAGGACCTCCCGGGTGTCCGCTACAAGATCGTCCGCGGCTCCCTGGACACCCAGGGCGTCAAGGGTCGCCAGCAGGCCCGCTCGCGGTACGGCGCGAAGAAGGAGAAGAAGTAATGCCTCGTAAGGGAGCAGCTCCCAAGCGCCAGCTCGTGGTGGACCCGGTCTACGGCTCCCCGCTGGTCACCCAGCTCATCAACAAGGTCCTCCTCGACGGCAAGAAGACCGTCGCCGAGTCGATCGTCTACGGCGCCCTCGAGGGCTGCCGCGAGAAGAACGGCCAGGACCCGGTCGCGACCCTCAAGAAGGCCCTGGACAACGTCAAGCCCAGCCTCGAGGTGCGTTCGCGCCGCGTCGGCGGTGCGACCTACCAGGTCCCCGTCGAGGTCAAGCCCGGCCGTTCGACGACGCTGGCCCTGCGCTGGCTCGTCAGCTACTCGCGCGCCCGCCGCGAGCACACGATGACCGAGCGGCTCATGAACGAGCTGCTCGACGCGTCCAACGGTCTCGGCGCCGCGGTCAAGCGCCGGGAGGACACGCACAAGATGGCCGAGTCCAACAAGGCCTTCGCGCACTACCGCTGGTGAGACGGCAGGGCCCGCCCGCCGGATCCCAGGATCCGCGGCGGGCGGGCCCCGCCTCCCACCGCACTCCAGACCAGCAGCCCTCCAGAAAGGCCCAAGTCAGTGGCACTCGCAGTGCTCAGCGACCTCACCAAGGTCCGAAACATCGGCATCATGGCCCACATCGATGCCGGTAAGACCACCACGACCGAGCGCATCCTCTACTACACCGGTGTCAACTACAAGATCGGCGAGACGCACGACGGCGCCGGCACGATGGACTGGATGGAGCAGGAGAAGGAGCGCGGCATCACCATCACGTCGGCCGCGACGACCTGCTACTGGCACGACAGCCAGATCAACATCATCGACACCCCCGGTCACGTCGACTTCACCGTCGAGGTGGAGCGCTCGCTGCGCGTCCTCGACGGCGCCGTGGCCGTGTTCGACGGCAAGGAGGGCGTGGAGCCCCAGTCCGAGACGGTGTGGCGCCAGGCCGACAAGTACGACGTGCCCCGCATCTGCTTCGTCAACAAGATGGACAAGCTGGGCGCGGACTTCTTCTTCACCGTGCGCACCATCGTCGAGCGCCTCGGCGCCAAGCCGCTGGTGATGCAGGTCCCGATCGGCGCGGAGAACGACTTCCGCGGCGTCGTCGACCTGGTCGAGATGAAGGCCTACGAGTGGCCGGAGACGTTCCCCGAGGATGCTCCGGAGTTCGGCAAGAAGAAGGGCGATCCGGCACTGGGCCAGTACCAGGCCGAGGTCCCGATCCCCGCGGAGCTCCAGGACACCGTCGACGAGTACCGGGCCAAGCTCGTCGAGGACGTCGCCGAGAGCACCGAGGAGCTCATGGAGGCCTACCTCGAGGAGGGCGACCTCACCGTCGACC
Organism: Brachybacterium sp. ACRRE; assembly: GCF_022346485.1. NCBI lineage: Bacteria > Bacillati > Actinomycetota > Actinomycetes > Micrococcales > Dermabacteraceae > Brachybacterium > Brachybacterium sp. ACRRE. Next base: position 3,860 of record NZ_JAKRMO010000009.1, read on the forward strand.
AGCTCAAGGCCGGCATCCGTCACCTCACGGTGAACTCGGAGGCCTACCCGGTCTTCGCCGGCTCCGCGTACAAGAACAAGGGCGTGCAGCCCATGCTCGACGCGGTCGTGGACTACCTCCCCTCGCCCCTCGACGTCCCGCCGATGGTCGGCCACGACGTCAAGGACGAGTCCAAGGAGCTCACCCGCCGCCCGTCGACCGACGAGCCCTTCTCGGCCCTGGCCTTCAAGCTCGCGACCCACCCGTTCTTCGGCACGCTCACCTACGTGCGCGTGTACTCCGGTCACGTCAAGAGCGGCGACCAGGTCATGAACTCGACCTCGGGCAAGAAGGAGCGCGTCGGGAAGCTCTTCCAGATGCACTCCAACCAGGAGAACCCCGTGGAGGAGGCCTTCGCCGGCCACATCTACGCGTTCATCGGCCTGAAGGACACCACCACCGGCGACACCCTGAGCGATCTGCAGAACCCGATCGCCCTGGAGTCGATGACCTTCCCCGAGCCCGTGATCTCCGTGGCCATCGAGCCCAAGACCAAGGGCGACCAGGAGAAGCTCTCCGCGGCGCTCCAGAAGTTCCTCAAGGAGGACCCGACCTACCAGGTCGAGCTGGACGACGAGACCGGCCAGACGGTCATCCGCGGCATGGGCGAGCTGCACCTCGACATCCTCGTGGACCGCATGCGCCGCGAGTTCAAGGTCGAGGCGAACATCGGCAAGCCGCAGGTCGCGTACCGCGAGACCATCAAGCGGACGGTCGAGAAGTTCGACTACACGCACAAGAAGCAGACCGGCGGCTCCGGCCAGTTCGGCAAGGTGCAGATCACCTACGCGCCCCTCGAGGACGCGGAGGAGGGCGTGTTCTACGAGTTCGAGAACCTCGTCACCGGTGGTCGCATCCCGCGTGAGTACATCCCGTCCATCGACGCGGGCATCCAGGATGCGCTGCAGTCCGGCGTCCTCGCCGGCTACCCGGTCGTGAACGTCCGGGCGCAGCTGATCGACGGTGCGTACCACGACGTCGACTCCTCGGAGATGGCCTTCAAGATCGCCGGCTCCATGGCGACCAAGGAGGCCCTGCGCCTCGCGAACCCGGTCATCCTCGAGCCGCTCATGGCGGTCGAGGTCCGGACTCCCGAGGAGTACATGGGAGATGTCATCGGCGACCTGAACTCGCGTCGCGGGCAGGTCCAGTCGATGGAGGACGCGAGCGGGGTCAAGATCGTCCGTGCTCTCGTCCCGCTGTCGGAGATGTTCGGCTACGTCGGCGACCTGCGGTCCAAGACCCAGGGTCGCGCGGTGTACTCGATGCAGTTCGACAGCTACGCGGAGGTCCCGAAGACCATCTCGGACGAGATCGTCGCGAAGACCCGGGGCGAGTGAGGCAGCGGAGGGGAGACGGGTACACTCGATCCGCCTCTCCTCCGACCCCGCGGCGGAGGCCCGCAGGCCGGGCGCCCGCCGTCCCGAACCAGTAGTACCCAGATGAGACAGTCCTAGGAGGACACCACAATGGCCAAGGCCAAGTTCGAGCGGACCAAGCCGCACGTCAACATCGGCACCATCGGTCACGTCGACCATGGCAAGACCACGCTGACCGCTGCGATCTCGAAGGTCCTGTACGACCAGTACCCGGATCTCAACGAGAAGCGGGACTTCGACCAGATCGACAACGCGCCGGAGGAGAAGCAGCGCGGCATCACGATCAACATCTCGCACATCGAGTACGAGACCGAGAAGCGCCACTACGCGCACGTCGACGCCCCCGGCCACGCCGACTACATCAAGAACATGATCACCGGTGCGGCCCAGATGGACGGCGCGATCCTCGTGGTCGCGGCGACCGACGGCCCCATGGCCCAGACCCGCGAGCACGTGCTGCTCGCCCGTCAGGTCGGCGTCCCCTACCTGCTGGTCGCGCTCAACAAGTCCGACATGGTCGACGACGAGGAGATCCTCGAGCTCGTCGAGATGGAGGTCCGTGAGCTGCTCGGCTCGCAGGAGTTCGACGAGGACGCCCCCGTCATCCGCGTGTCCGCTCTCAAGGCCCTCGAGGGCGACGAGAAGTGGGTCAAGTCCGTCCAGGACCTGATGGCCGCGGCCGACGACAACATCCCGGACCCGGTCCGCGATCTCGACAAGCCCTTCCTCATGCCCGTCGAGGACGTCTTCACCATCCAGGGCCGCGGCACCGTCGTGACCGGCAAGGTGGAGCGCGGCAAGCTGCCGATCAACTCCGAGGTCGAGATCGTCGGCATCCGCCCGGCGCAGAAGACCACGGTCACCGGCATCGAGATGTTCCACAAGCAGATGGACGAGGCGTGGGCCGGCGAGAACTGCGGTCTGCTCCTGCGCGGCACCAAGCGCGAGGACGTCGAGCGCGGTCAGGTCGTCGTGAAGCCGGGTTCGATCACCCCGCACACCAACTTCGAGGCGCAGGTCTACATCCTGTCCAAGGACGAGGGCGGCCGTCACAACCCGTTCTACTCGAACTACCGTCCGCAGTTCTACTTCCGCACCACGGACGTCACCGGCGTCATCACGCTGCCCGAGGGCACCGAGATGGTCATGCCCGGCGACAACACCGAGATGTCGGTGGAGCTCATCCAGCCCATCGCCATGGAGGACGGCCTCGGCTTCGCCATCCGCGAGGGTGGCCGCACCGTCGGCTCCGGCCGCGTCACCAAGATCATCAAGTGATGATCGCGGGCGCGAGCCCGCAGACGTGAGCTGATCCCCCAGGGGAGAGCTCGAAGGCCCCGGATCCATCCGCCGCACGGCGGGAGGATCCGGGGCCTTCGTCATGCCCGGCCGGGGGAGGTGCGGCCGCATGGCGACGGGACCGGGAACGCGCGGTGCGCATCCGAGGGGGATGCGGAATAGGAAGGCCCGCCCACCGCGTGCATCAGCGGTGGGCGGGCCGTCGTGCGTGGATCATGTCCCGCGCGGGGAGCGATGATCGCGATCGGCGCCGTGGGTGCCGGCGCAGGACCTCAGCGGCTCAGCGCCGCGGATCCTGGGTGGGCGCGCCGGCATCGTCCTCGTCGGTCTGCTCCGGATCCGCGGTCGGGGCCGACGCGGGCCTGCCGTACTGCGGTCGCGACGGGCTCGCGGCGGAGGCGCTGCGGGTGGGCGCGGGCGCAGCGGGCCTGCCGTACTCGGGGCGGTTCCCCGCGGAGGGGGCGGGCGCGCCGCTCGCGTCTGCAGGGGCCGACGCCGCGTGGTCGGTCCCGGAGCCCTGGCCCGTGTACGCGGCCGACGGGGCGGCGGTGCCCCGTGCCTGCTGGGGACCGGTGCCGCCGTGCGCGCCGGCGGCGCTCTGCGCGCCGTATTCGCCGTGCGGCGGGCGTGCGGGCTGCTGGGTGCCAGCGGCGGCGGGCACGACGGGAGCGCCGTTCGTGCCGCGGCCGGTGGTCTGCGGTGCGGCGGGACCGGGAGGGGTCGCGCCCGCCGCGAGCAGGATGCTGCGCGCCGCCTGCGCGTGGCTGTGCTCGACCATCAGCTCGTACTGCATGGGGATCGTCGCGGTCATCGAGGTGAAGTCGCGGTTCCCACCGGTCGCCGCGTAGCTGATCGCCGACCAGATGGTGAAGAAGACGACCCCGAACAGCACGCCCGAGATCACCGTCTGCACCAGATGGCCGGAGAACAGGGCGAGCAGCAGTCCGATGAACAGACCCATCCAGACGCCGCTCAGCGCGCCGTTCAGCAGGACCTTGCCCCACGTGCGCCGACCCGTGACCCGCTCCATGAGCTTGAGGTCGGTGCCCACGATCATCGTGTTCTCGACCGGGAACTCGGCATCCGCGAGAGCATCCACCACGGCCTGCACCTCGGCGTAGGTGCTGTAGGTGCCGAGCGAGCGGGGATACTCGAGCTTGTAGAGCCGCGCCGTCAGTGGTGAGGGCTGCTGCTGAGGCTGTGTCATGCACGCGAGCCTAGAGGACGGATCAGGGCGGCACCGAGGTATCGCCTGGACGTCCGCTGGATGGCGACGGGGTGCGCGCCCCGCGTGGTGGCTCCGAGACCGGCGACGACCGGTCCCGTTACGTGTTCGTGACCGACTGAGCGGTTATTCGATCAGATCCACGCAAGCCGCGCATTATGATCATGGCACGAGGTGCGCCGACGACGACGTCGCCTCGTCATGACGGTCCAACGACACCCTGTCCACTCGATGACGAAAGCAGGAGACCATGGACTCCTCTCAGGACTCTTCCGACATGATGACACCCCTCGAGCGCCTGGCGGCCTCGCGGCGCAGCTTCCTCGCCCTCGCGGGCGCCGGCGGCGGCGCGGTCGCGCTCTCGGCCTGCGCGGGCGGCGGGGGAGGCGACGACTCCTCGTCCGGCGGCGATGCGGCCGACGGCGGCGGCGACAAGTCCGACGACAACCCGTTCGGCGTGAAGTCCGGCTCGAGCGTGGACGTCGTCATCTTCGACGGCGGCTACGGCGACGACTACGCGAAGGACGCCGGCAAGGCCTTCGAGAAGCTGCACTCGGACATCACCCCCAAGGTCACCTCGACGGTGAACATCCAGCCCGAGCTGCAGCCGCGCTTCGTCGGCGGCAACCCGCCGGACCTCTTCGACAACTCCGGCGCCCAGTCCATGAGCGTCGAGGCCCTCGTCAACCAGGACCAGCTCGCCGACCTCCAGCCGCTGCTCGACGCGAAGGGAGTGGACGGCACCGCGATCAAGGACACCCTGCTGCCGGGCGCCACGGATCCCGGCACGTACTCGGGCACCTTCCTCGCACTGAACTACGTCTACACGGTCTACGCGATCTGGTACTCGGCCAAGCAGTTCGAGGACAAGGGATGGTCGGCCCCCAAGACCTGGGACGACCTGATGGCCCTCGGCGAGGAGGCGAAGAAGGACAAGATCGCCCTCTTCTCCTACGGCGGCCAGAACGCCTCGAACTACTACCAGGAGCTCGCCCTGACGATGGCGATCAAGGAGGGCGGCCTGGACGTCCAGAAGAAGCTCGACTCCCTGGATGCCAAGGCCTTCGAGCAGGACACCGTCGTCAAGGCCTTCGCGGCGATGGAGGACGCGGTTAAGGCCGGCTTCTTCGCCAAGGGCGGCGAGGGGATCAAGCACACCCAGGCGCAGACGGACTGGGTGACCGGCAAGTCGGTCATCTATCCCTCGGGCTCGTGGATCGAGAACGAGCAGCGCGAGGTCACCCCCGACGACTACGAGATGACGGGTGCCCCGGCACCGCTGCTGAGCAGCGGTGCGAAGCTCCCGTACGAGGCCGTCCACGGCACCGCGGGCGAGCCGTTCCTGGTCCCGTCCAAGGGCAAGAACACCGCCGGTGGCATGGAGTTCCTGCGCGTGATGCTCTCCAAGGAGCAGGCCACGAACTTCACCACGCTCACCGGTTCGCCCACCGTCGTGAAGGATGCCGCGCCCACCGGGGACGACGCCTCGACGGCGCTGAAGTCCGTGCTCTCCATGATCGAGGGGGCGGGGGACAACACCTTCACCTTCAACTTCGTGGACTGGTACAACCTGGGCCCCGACACCGTGACCCAGTGGACCGAGTTCCTCTCCGGCGCGATCGGCGCCGACGAGCTGCGCGAGAAGCAGCAGAAGATGCTCGACAAGGTGCGCGAGGACGACTCGATCAAGAAGTTCGACGTCGAGTGATGGTCGCGGTCCCCACGACGGCGCCGACCGCGGAAGCTCCCCGCTCCCGCGGTCGGCGCCAGCGCCTCACGCTCGAGCGGGTGGTCTTCTTCGCCATCTTCCTGGGACTGCCCCTGCTCGTGTACGTCCTGTTCGTGGTCTCGCCGTTCGTGCAGGCCTTCTACTACTCGCTGACCGACTGGCGCGGCGTCTCCGCCTCCCAGGACTTCATCGGTCTGAAGAACTACGCGACGCTGTTCGCGGACGACAACTTCCGTCGGGCCCTGTGGCACAACGCGGTCCTGATGGTCGTGCTGCCGCTCATCACGATCACGCTGGCCTACGCCCTCGCGGTGCTCGTGACGATCGGCGGCGACAGCCGGGGCGAGGTCAAGGGCATCCGCGGCGCGAGCGTGTACCGCGTGATCAGCTTCTTCCCGTACGTCATCCCCGCGGTCGTCATCGGCATCCTCTTCGCCTTCATCTACGCCCCGGGCGGCGGCCTCCTGAACGGCCTCCTCGGTCTGGTGGGGATCGACTCGCAGATCGCCTGGCTCGGTGATCCCCGGGTCGCCATGGCGGCCATCGTCGTGGCCGTCGTGTGGAACATGGTCGGGTTCTACATGGTGCTGTTCGTGGCCGCGATCAAGGCCGTGCCCTCGGAGGTCATCGAGGCCGCCCGACTGGACGGCGCGGGTCGGCTGCGCCTGTCGGTGCAGGTCGTCCTGCCGATGATCCGCGAGAACATCTCGACCGCCCTTGTGTACATGGGGATCATGGCGCTGGACATGTTCGTGTTCGTCAACGTCATGACGCCCAACGGCGGCACCTCGAAGAGCACCGAGGTGGTCTCGAGGTACCTCTACGAGACGGCGTTCCAGAAGTCGAACTTCGGCCTCGCCTCCGCCATGGGCGTGGTGATGGCGCTGTTCACGATGATCATGGCGGCGATCGTGCTGCTGTCCAGCCGCAGGAGGGAACGATGAGCGCCGTGAGGACCGCAGACGCCGACGCCGCCGGGCGGACGTCCGCGTCGTCCGGCTCCGGGGGAGCGGTGCCGGTCGAGCCGCGTCGACGACGTGCCTCCGGGGGCGACCGGGTCTTCGCCGCCGTGTCCCACGTGATCCTCGCGCTGTGGGCCCTCGTGGTCATCCTGCCCCTGCTGTGGACCGTGTTCAGCTCCTTCAAGGACTCGCGCTCGATCCTCGCCTCGCCGTTCAGCTTCCCGAAGACCTGGAACTTCGACAACTTCGCACGGGCGTGGACGACGGCCGGCATCGGCCGCTACTTCCTGAACACGGTGATCGTGGTCGGCGCCTCGCTCGTGCTGGTCATGCTGCTGGGGGCGATGTGCGCCTACGTCCTGGCGAGGTACACGTTCCCGGGCCGCACGATCATCTACTACGCGCTGATCGCCGGCCTGACCTTCCCTCTGTTCCTCGCCGTGGTCCCGCTGTTCTTCATCCTGAAGTCCATGGGGCTGCAGGGGAACTACCTGGGACTGATCCTGAGCTACGTGGGCTTCGCCCTGCCGTTCACGGTGTTCTTCCTCTACGCCTTCTTCCGGCAGCTGCCGGACGAGATCGGCGAGGCGGCGCAGATCGACGGTGCGGGGGACTTCCGCACCTTCTTCCAGGTGATGCTGCCGATGGCGAAGCCGGGCCTGGTGTCCATCACGATCTTCAACTTCCTGGGCCTGTGGAACCAGTTCCTGCTGCCGATCGTGCTGAACACCGACCCCGACAAGTACGTGCTGGCCCAGGGCCTCGCGAACATGCAGGCCCAGCAGGGATATCAGACGGACTGGTCGGCGATGTTCGCCTCCGTCACGATCACCATCCTCCCGGTGCTGATCGTCTACGTGATCTTCCAGCGCCAGCTCCAGGGCGGCGTCGGACCGAGCACGAACAAGTAGGAGCACGGGACGCGGGCCCCGGGAACTGGGCCCGGGCGCCCTGTTCCGGACGGGCCGATGGTGGGGAGCCGTGGCGATATCGCCACGGCTCCCCACCATCGGCCCGTCTGCGACGTGGGCACGCGGCACCGCCGGGTCCTTCGACCGTTCGTGGGAAGACGACGCAGGATCGGTGCGAGGCCGGTGCGAGGCCGGTGCAAGGCCGGTGCAAGGCCGGTGCGAGGCCCGTGCACTGTCCGCGCGCCGTCCGCGCGATCGCCGGCCGGACCGCGCCGCGGGCTGTGCCGTGTGACTCGCTCCACCTGTCCTGCCCTCGACGCGGAGCATGCGGGATGGCAGACTGGGGGAGTTGTCTGTGCGGGCCGACATGCCCGGTTCCGTTCTCCGCTCCCGCGCTCTGCGCGACGCGGCGAATGATCACCGGATGAGGCCCAGCCCCAGGATGCGAACGGCGCCACCGCGTCGAGAGCGCATCGTGAAGAGGGAGAGCACGGACCAGCCGGCAACGGTCACTCGCCCATGGGGCTTCGTCCCCTAGGGAGTGCGACACGCCCGTCCTCGGGTACCGGTGCCGACTGCATGAATGTCCAGACGAGAGAGAGACAGGACGCCATGGCGGGACAGAAGATCCGCATCAGGCTGAAGTCGTACGACCACGAGGTCATCGATAGCTCGGCGCGCAAGATCGTCGACACGGTGAGCCGTGCGGGTGCGACCGTTGTCGGCCCCGTGCCGCTGCCGACCGAGAAGAACGTGTTCTGCGTGATCCGTTCGCCCCACAAGTACAAGGACTCCCGCGAGCACTTCGAGATGCGCACGCACAAGCGTCTGATCGACATCGTCGATCCCACGCCCAAGGCCGTGGACTCGCTGATGCGCCTCGATCTGCCGGCGGACGTCAACATCGAGATCAAGCTCTGAGGCAGGCCGATATGAGCAACGAACTGACAGGGCAGGCTGCCCGCGCCGTCGCCGGCGTGCTCGGCACCAAGCTCGGCATGACCCAGGTCTGGGACGAGAACGGCAAGCTCGTGCCGGTCACTGTCGTCCAGACCGACTCCAACGTCGTCACCCAGGTGCGCTCCGTGGAGAACGACGGCTACGACGCGGTCCAGATCGCGTACGGCCAGATCGATCCCCGCAAGGTGAGCAAGCCGCTCAAGGGCCACTTCGAGAAGGCCGGCGTGACCCCGCGCCGCCACCTCGCGGAGCTGCGCACCTCCGATGCCGCGGACTACACCGTGGGCCAGGAGCTCGACGCCTCCGTGTTCGAGGCCGGCCAGAAGGTCGACATCGTCGGCACCACCAAGGGCAAGGGCACCGCGGGCGTCATGAAGCGCCACGGGTTCGCCGGTGTCAGCGCCTCCCACGGTGCGCACCGCAACCACCGCAAGCCCGGCTCGATCGGCGGCGCCTCCACCCCTGGTCGCGTGTTCAAGGGCCTGCGCATGGCCGGCCGCATGGGCAACGTCCGCACCAGTGTCCAGAACCTGACCGTGCATGCGGTCGACGTCGAGAAGGGCCTCGTGCTCGTCAAGGGTGCCGTCCCCGGCCCCAAGGGCGGTCTCGTGCTGGTCCGCTCGGCCGTCAAGAGCCCCGTGAAGGAGGCCTGAGCCCGATGGCAGAGAACCTGACCGTCGACGTCCTCGACCCGGCCGGGAAGAAGTCCGGCACGGCCGAGCTCCCCGCGTCGATCTTCGACGTGCACACCAACGTCCCGCTCATCCACCAGGTCGTCGTCGCCCAGCTCGCGGCCGCCCGCCAGGGCACGCACAAGGCGAAGACCCGCGGTGAGGTGGCCGGCGGCGGCAAGAAGCCGTACAAGCAGAAGGGCACCGGCCGGGCTCGTCAGGGCTCGATCCGCGCTCCTCAGTTCGCCGGCGGCGGCATCGTCCACGGGCCGGTCCCGCGCGACTACAGCCAGCGCACCCCCAAGAAGATGAAGGCCGCCGCGCTGCGCGGTGCCCTCTCGGACCGGGCGCGCAACGGCCGCGTCCACGTCCTGAGCTCGCTGCTCGAGGGCGACGCGCCCTCCACCAAGGCCGCGCGCTCCGCGCTGGGCCGCATCTCCGAGCGCGAGCACGTCCTCGTCGTGATCCGTCGCGACGACGAGCTGGGCGCCCTGAGCACCCGCAACCTGCCCACGGCGCATGTCCTGTTCGCCGACCAGCTGAACACCTACGACGTCATGCTCAGCGACGACGTCGTGTTCACCTCCGGCGGTCTCGAGGACTTCGTCGCGCGCGCCACCCTGTCCCTGCCCACGTCCTCCTTCGCCGCGGCGAAGAACGCGGGCGTCGAGGAGGAGTCCAAGTGACCACGCTGAACAAGGACCCGCGGGACATCGTCCTGGCCCCGATCGTCTCCGAGAAGAGCTACGGGCTGATGGACGAGGGCAAGTACACCTTCGAGGTGGACCCCCGCGCCAACAAGACCGAGATCAAGATCGCGATCGAGAAGATCTTCGACGTGAAGGTCGCCTCGGTGAACACGATCAACCGCCAGGGCAAGGCGCGCCGCACCCGCTACGGGCTCGGCAAGCGCAAGGACACCAAGCGCGCTGTCATCACCCTGACCGACGGAACCATCGACATCTTCGGAGGGTCGGTCGCCTGAGCGACCGATCGCCGAGGATCCGAAGAGAGTCAGAGGGAAACCCACCATGGGAATTCGCAAGCACAAGCCGACCACGCCGGGCCGTCGCGGCTCGAGCGTCGCCGACTTCGTCGAGATCACTCGCAGTGAGCCCGAGAAGTCGCTGGTCCGCCCGCTCTCCAAGAGCGGCGGCCGCAACTCCAACGGCCGCGTCACCTCGCGTCACCGCGGCGGTGGCCACAAGCGCGCGTACCGCGTGATCGACTTCCGCCGCGCCGACAAGGACGGCGTGAACGCCAAGGTCGCCCACATCGAGTACGACCCCAACCGCACCGCTCGCATCGCGCTGCTGCACTACGCGGACGGCGAGAAGCGCTACATCCTCGCCCCGGCGAAGCTCCGTCAGGGCGACTGGATCGAGAACGGCGCCGGCGCGGACATCAAGCCGGGCAACAACCTGCCCCTGCGCAATATCCCGCTGGGCACCGTGGTGCACGCCATCGAGCTGCGCCCCGGCGGCGGCGCGAAGATCGCCCGCTCGGCCGGCGCCTCCGTGCAGCTGGTCGCCAAGGAGGGCCGCTTCGCGCAGCTGCGCATGCCCTCCGGCGAGATCCGCAACGTCGACGCGGACTGCCGCGCGACCATCGGCGAGGTCGGCAACGCCGAGCAGTCGAACATCAACTGGGGCAAGGCCGGCCGCATGCGCTGGAAGGGCAAGCGCCCGCACGTGCGCGGCGTGGTCATGAACCCGGTCGACCACCCGCACGGCGGCGGCGAGGGCCGCACCTCCGGTGGTCGTCACCCGGTGTCGCCCTGGGGCCAGCCCGAGGGCCGCACCCGGCGTCCGAACAAGGAGAGCGAGAAGCTCATCGTCCGTCGTCGCCGCACGGGCAAGAAGCGCTGATAGGGAGCCAGAAGTATGCCTCGCAGTATTGCCAAGGGCCCGTTCATCGACGACCACCTTCAGAAGAAGGTCGACGTCGCCAACGAGAAGGGCACCAAGAACGTCATCAAGACCTGGTCGCGTCGTTCGGTCATCACGCCGGACTTCCTCGGCCACACCTTCGCAGTGCATGACGGCCGCAAGCACGTCACGGTGTTCGTCACCGAGTCGATGGTGGGCCACAAGCTCGGCGAGTTCGCCCCCACGCGGACTTTCAAGGGCCACGAGAAGGACGACCGGAAGGGCCGTCGTCGCTGATGCGAGTCAGTGACGACAGCACTTCTCTCGAAGAGAGGACAGCAATGGAAGCCAAGGCGCAGGTGCGGTATCTCCGCATGTCGCCCATGAAGGCCCGGCGCGTTGTGGACCTGATTCGTGGCAAGAGCACGGTCGAGGCTCAGGACATCCTGCGGTTCGCACCGCAGGTGGCCTCCGAGCCCGTCCTGAAGCTCGTGCAGTCCGCGATCGCCAACGCCAGGGTGAAGGCCGATCAGGCGGGGGAGCGTTTCGACGAGCGGGAGCTCGTCGTCTCCGCCGCGTACGTCGACGAGGGTCCGACCATGAAGCGGTTCCAGCCGCGTGCTCAGGGTCGTGCCTTCCAGATCAAGAAGCGCACCAGCCACGTCACCGTGGTGGTCGCTCCCGTGAACAAGTAAGGAGTCCCGTATGGGCCAGAAGGTCAATCCCAATGGGTTCCGCCTCGGGATCACCACGGAGCACACCAGCCGGTGGTTCGCCGACTCCACCAAGGAGGGGCAGCGGTACCGCGACTACGTGAAGGAAGACGTCGCGATCCGCAAGCTCATGTCCGAGGGGCTCGAGCGCGCCGGCATCTCCAAGGTCGAGATCGAGCGCACCCGTGACCGTGTCCGCGTCGACCTGCACACCGCCCGCCCGGGCATCGTGATCGGGCGCCGCGGTGCGGAGGCCGAGCGCCTCCGCGGCGAGCTCGAGAAGCTCACCGGCAAGCAGATCCAGCTGAACATCCTCGAGGTCAAGAACCCCGAGGCCGACTCCCAGCTGGTCGCGCAGGGCATCGCCGAGCAGCTCGCCGCTCGAGTGTCCTTCCGCCGTGCGATGCGCAAGGGCATGCAGTCCGCGCAGCGCGCCGGCGCCAAGGGCATCCGCGTGGCGGTCTCCGGCCGCCTCGGCGGCGCCGAGATGAGCCGCAGCGAGTTCTACCGCGAGGGTCGCGTGCCTCTGCACACCCTTCGCGCGAACATCGACTACGGCTTCTACGAGGCCCGCACCGCCTTCGGCCGCATCGGCGTGAAGGTGTGGATCTACAAGGGCGACGTCACCGCCAAGGAGCTCGCGGCCCAGCAGGCCGCCTCGCAGGGTCCCCGCTCCGGTCGGGGCCCGCGTGCCGAGCGTCCGCGCGGCCGTCGCAACGAGCGCAACGCCGCCGCCCGTCAGCAGCGTCCCGAGCAGGCCGAGCAGGCCGCTCCTGCCGCTGCCGAGCAGAGCGCTGCGCCCGCTGAGTCCGGAACGGAGGCCTGAGGGACATGCTGATCCCCCGCAGGACCAAGCACCGCAAGCAGCACCACCCCACCCGCAGCGGCATGTCCAAGGGCGGCAACGATCTCGCGTTCGGCGAGTACGGCATCCAGGCGCTCGCGCCGGCGTACGTCACGAACCGCCAGATCGAGGCCGCGCGTATCGCCATGACCCGCTACATGAAGCGCGGCGGCAAGGTGTTCATCAACATCTACCCCGATCGACCGCTCACCAAGAAGCCTGCCGAGGTCCGCATGGGCTCGGGCAAGGGCTCCGTGGAGTGGTGGGTCGCCAACGTCAAGCCGGGCCGCGTCATGTTCGAGGTCGCCGGTGTGTCCGATGAGGTGGCTCGTGAGGCGCTGCGCCTGGCAGCTCACAAGCTGCCGATGAAGTGCCGCATCCTGAGCCGAGAGGGTGGTGACATCTGATGGCAGCGACCAAGCTCACCGCCGAGGAGCTCGACAAGCTGGACGACCAGAAGCTGGCCGACGAGCTGTCGAAGGCCAAGGACGAGCTGTTCAAGCTCCGCTTCCAGTCCGCGACCGGCCAGCTGGAGAGCTCCGGCCGCCTGCGGTCCGTCAAGAAGGACATCGCGCGGATCTACACGATCCTGCGTGAGCGCGAGCTGGGGATCCGCCAGGCCCCGACCGCCGAGTGACCGCGAAGCGAGGAGAACACATGAACGACAACGTCCACGAGGACGCAGCCGTCGAGGGGCACCACGCCTCCTCGCACGACCGTCCCTACCGCAAGACCCTGCGCGGGTACGTCGTCTCCGACAAGATGGACAAGACCATCGTCGTCGAGGTCGAGGAGCGCGTGAAGCACTCCCTGTACGGCAAGGTCATGACCAAGACCAAGAAGTTCAAGGCGCACGACGAGGAGAACACCGCCGGCATCGGCGACCAGGTCCTCCTCATGGAGACGCGCCCGCTCTCGGCGTCGAAGCACTGGCGCCTGGTCGAGATCATCGAGAAGGCCAAGTGACCCTCTGATCCCTCGCGGATCACCGGCGTCATGCGCCGATGAGGCCGGTCGCCCCCACCCGGGGGCGGCCGGCCTCTCGCATGCCCGAGAGCGGCTGACGGCGATCCCCAGCACCCCTCGGAACGAGCCTGCAGCACGCCTCCGTGCGCCCCCGGAGCACCCCGCGGAGAGTCCTGCAGCACTCCGCGGAGCACCCTGCGCGATGCCCCCGCGAACCCTCCGGATGTGAAGCGCGACACGCCGTGTGAGACATCAGCGTATGCACTGGTCAACCCCCGCTTTCGAGCATCGATCCAGGTCATGGACCTGACATCGCCCGCAAAACCTGTTTTCCTAGTGCGCCGTGCCCGCTCCCCGGGATCTCCGTCGGCCAGCCCTCGGATCTCCCTCGGGGCACGAGGAAGGAAGCGTCGCCGCTCTCGTGGCAGAGCGACGGCCCCTCGGCACCTCAGCCCCACGAAGGCAGGTCCATGTCCTCTTCAGAGCCCTCACCTCTGTCCGGCGCCGAGTCCCCGCTCGGCGCCGACCCCCAGCACGGCCCCGAGGCCGGCGCGCAGTCCGAGGCCCTCTCCGGCGGTGATCCTCAGGGCAGGGCGCGCCGCCCGGGCCGCCGGCTCCTCGGCCGCAAGCCCAAGCAGCCGCGACTCGAGGTCGACGACGTCCTCGTGGTCAAGGGCTCGAAGGTGCGCACCGCGATCGGCGGCACCGTCGTCGGCAACATCATGGAGTGGTTCGACTTCGGCGTCTACGGCTACATGACGCTGATGCTTTCCGAGCTGTTCTTCCACACGGGCAGCAAGTCGCTCGACACCATCCTCACCCTCCTGGGCTTCGCCGTGAGCTTCCTGGTGCGCCCCTTCGGCGGCCTCGTGCTGGGCCCGCTCGGCGACAAGATCGGCCGCCAGAAGGTCCTCTTCTTCACGATGGCGATGATGGCGATCGCGACCGCCCTCATCGGCGTCCTGCCCACCCATGCGCAGATCGGCGTCTGGGCCGCCTTCCTCCTCTACGCCCTCAAGCTCGTCCAGGGCTTCTCGACGGGCGGCGAGTACGCGGGCGCCACGACGTACGTCTCGGAGTACGCGCCCGACAAGAAGCGCGGCTTCTACGCCTCCATGCTCGACGTGGGCTCGTACTTCGGGTTCGCGCTGGGCGCGGGCTCGGTGGCCCTGACCCACCTCATCACCTCGTCCGTCTGGGGCCCCGACGCCATGCTCGCCTGGGGATGGCGCGTGCCGTTCCTCATCGCGATCCCTCTGGGCGCCGTCGCCATCTGGTTCCGTGCCCGCATCCCCGAGACGCCCGCCTTCGAGGCCACCGAGGCCGAGCAGGAGGCCGAGGCCGAGACGTCCCACGAGGACGTGAGCTCGCTGCACGCCCGCAAGGGTCCGGTCGGCATCATCCGCTACCACTGGCGCGAGCTGCTGATCGCCGTCGCGATCGTGGCGGCGACGAACACCGCCGGCTACGCGCTCACGAGCTACATGCCCACCTACCTGGGCACCCAGTTCGGATACAACGAGATGACGAGCGCCGCGACCACGATCCCCGCGCTGCTCATCCTGTGCGCGATGATCCCGCTCGCCGGGAAGGCGTCCGACCGCTTCGGCCGCCGCGCCGTCTACTTCACGGGCTCCGCGACCGCGGTGGTGCTCATGCTCCCGGCCTTCTGGCTCATGCACCAGAGTTCGTTCCTGGAGATCCAGGTCGCGATGGTGATCGTCGCGCTGCCGGTCGCCATGTTCATCGGGCCCTCGGCCGCGGCGCTGCCCGCGCTGTTCCCGACCGCCGCCCGCTACGGGGCGATGGGCATCGCCTACAACATCTCCGTCTCGCTGTTCGGCGGCACCACGCCGATGATCTCGCAGCAGCTGATCAACTGGACCGGGAACAGCTACATGCCCGCTCTCTGGATCATGTTCTTCGGCCTGGTCGCGGGCATCGCCGTGATCTTCATGCGCGAGAGCGCGAAGCGGCCGCTGCTGGGGTCCTTCCCCTCGGTCGAGTCCGAGGAGGAGGCCCGGGACCTCGTCGCCCACCAGGACGAGAACCCCCTGCTGAACACCTCGGAGATGCCCATCGTGGTCGATCCCGAGCTGGAGGCGGAGATCGAGGCCGCGATGGACGTGCCCGGCGCGGGGCTCCCGTCCGACGCGGACGCGCAGCTCGAGGACGAGGACCGCGACGGCAGCGGCGCCTCGGGCGCGGATCGCGTCGGAGCCGGCTCCTGACCGAACCGGAGACCGATGCCCCCTGAAGGACGCGGGGGAGCGGTGCTCCGCCCACGGGCCCGGCCGACGGACGTCTCGTCGGCCGGGCCCGTGCGCGTCCCGGCGCCTCCGCGCCTCGGCGCATGAGCAGGGCCCGCGGATGGGCGACGACTGCGCATGGACGACGGCCGCGCATGAGCAAGGACACAGGCCCGCCGTCGGCCCCGCCCTTCCGCCGGACCCCGCCCAGCACCTACACTTGAACGGTTGCTGATCTCGTGCATGCCCTCGGGCGTGCACGGAGGATGCGGACCGCAGCGTCCATCCCCCGTCGGAGACCGCGCACCATCGGCCCCTCGTGAGCCCCGGGTGTGTCCGAGTCCGCCGGAGGGTTTTTTGATGCCCGCCGCGCTCCGCACCGTCATCCGGCCCTGTGGCCGGGTATCCGGGCAACGGTCCATATCCGTTCCGCAAGGCTGGCTCCCCGTCCCGGGTGGCGAGAACCGGCGAGACGACAGGAGTACTGAGTGATTCAGCAGGAGTCGCGACTGAAGGTCGCCGACAACACGGGTGCGAAGGAGATCCTCTGCATCCGCGTTCTCGGTGGCTCCGGTCGCCGTTACGCAAGCATCGGCGACACCATCGTGGCGACCGTCAAGGACGCCATCCCCGGTGGCAACGTCAAG
This sequence comes from Brachybacterium sp. ACRRE, assembly GCF_022346485.1. NCBI lineage: Bacteria > Bacillati > Actinomycetota > Actinomycetes > Micrococcales > Dermabacteraceae > Brachybacterium > Brachybacterium sp. ACRRE. The sequence continues at coordinate 20,322 of NZ_JAKRMO010000009.1, forward strand.
AAGGGCGATGTCGTCAAGGCCGTCGTCGTGCGCACCACCAAGGAGCGCCGTCGCGCCGACGGTTCCTACATCCGTTTCGATGAGAATGCCGCCGTGATCCTCAAGACGGACGGCGAGCCGCGAGGCACCCGCATCTTCGGCCCCGTGGGCCGCGAGCTGCGCGACAAGCGGTTCATGAAGATCATCTCGCTGGCGCCGGAGGTGCTGTGACATGGCAGGCATGAAGATCAAGAAGGGTGACCTGGTCCAGGTCATCACCGGCCGCACGAGCGATGGCGACAAGGCCGCCAAGCGCGGGCTCGAGCCGGGCGACAAGGGCAAGCAGGGCCGTGTGCTCGAGGTGTTCACCGACACGCAGCGCGTGCTGGTGGAGGGCGTCAACCGCCGCACCCACCACCTGCGTCCGACCCAGCAGGGCGGCGCCGGCGGCATCGAGCAGCGCGAGGCTCCGATCCACGTCTCGAACGTGGCGCTCGTCGACCCCGAGGACAACCGTCCCACCAAGGTCGGCTACCGCGTGGAGACCCTCGAGCTCGAGAACGGCCGCACCAAGCAGGTCCGTGTGCGCTACGCCAAGCGCTCCGGGAAGGACATCTGATGAGCACCGTGACGACCGAGGCGCCCACCCCGCGCCTGAAGACCACCTACCGTGACGAGATCAAGGCCAAGCTCTCCGAGCAGTTCGGCTACGAGAACGTCATGCTGGTCCCCGGCCTGACCAAGATCGTCGTGAACATGGGCGTCGGCGACGCCGCTCGCGACTCGAAGGTGATCGACGGCGCGATCCGCGACCTCGCCACCATCACCGGTCAGAAGCCCCAGGTGACCAAGGCCCGCAAGTCCATCGCGCAGTTCAAGCTGCGCGAGGGCATGCCGATCGGCGCCCACGTGACGCTGCGCGGCGACCGCATGTGGGAGTTCCTGGACCGTCTGCTGTCCACGGCCCTCCCGCGCATCCGCGACTTCCGCGGCCTGTCGCCCAAGCAGTTCGACGGCAGCGGCAACTACACCTTCGGTCTCACGGAGCAGGTCATGTTCCACGAGATCGACCAGGACGAGATCGACCGGGTCCGCGGCATGGACATCACGGTCGTGACCACCGCGAAGACCGACGACGAGGGACGCGCCCTGCTCAAGCTGCTCGGCTTCCCCTTCAAGGAGAACTGACATGGCAAAGACAGCGCTGATCAAGAAGCAGGAGCGCAAGCCGAAGTTCGGCGTGCGCGCCTACACCCGGTGCCAGCGGTGCGGTCGTCCGCACTCGGTGTACCGCAAGTTCGGGCTCTGCCGCGTGTGCCTGCGCGAGATGGCTCACCGCGGTGAGCTCCCCGGCGTCACGAAGAGCAGCTGGTAAGGACTATCACCACAGGTCCTGCGAAGAGCGCCACGGCGCCGTTGCAGGAAACCAGGTGAGGAAGAAGCACTAAGACATGACCATGACCGACCCGATCGCGGACATGCTGACGCGTGTCAGGAACGCCTCCGGCGCCTACCACGACACCGTCACCATGCCGTACTCGAAGCTGAAGAGCGGCATCGCGAACATCCTGAAGTCCGAGGGCTACATCCTCGGCTGGCACGAGGAAGAGGCCGAGGTGGGCAAGAACCTCGTCCTCGAGCTCAAGTACGGCCAGAGCCGCGAGCGCGCCATCTCCGGCGTCCGCCGCATCTCGAAGCCGGGCCTTCGCGTGTACGCCAAGTCCACCAATCTGCCCAAGGTCCTCGGCGGCCTGGGCGTGGCCATCCTGTCCACGTCCTCCGGCCTCCTGACCGACAAGCAGGCTGCCAAGAAGGGTGTGGGTGGGGAAGTCCTCGCCTACATCTGGTGAGCGGGAGAGGAGCACACCGATATGTCCCGCATCGGATTCCGACCGGTCCCCGTGCCGGCAGCCGTCCAGAACGTCACCATCGATGGCCGCACCGTCACCGCGACGGGCCCCAAGGGCGAGCTCTCGCACACCGTGCCTGAGCCCCTGACCATCGAGCGCAACGACGCCGGCGAGCTCGTCGTGCGCCGTCCTGACGACGAGCAGGAGAACCGTGCGCTGCACGGCCTCACCCGCACGCTGGTCAACAACATCCTCCTCGGCGTGACCGAGGGGTACGAGAAGAAGCTGGAGATCGTGGGCACGGGCTACCGTGTGACCGCGAAGGGCACCGACCTCGAGTTCGCGCTCGGCTTCTCCCACCCCGTCATCGTGAAGGCTCCCCAGGGGATCTCCTTCTCCGTCGAGTCGCCCACCAAGTTCGCGGTGGCCGGCATCGACAAGCAGCAGGTGGGCCAGGTCGCAGCGAAGATCCGCGGCATCCGCCCGCCCGAGCCGTACAAGGGCAAGGGCGTGCGCTACGCGGACGAGGTCGTGCTGCGCAAGGCCGGAAAGGCTGGTAAGTGATCATGGGTTACGCAGAGAAGCACACGACCGGCTCCCGCGGCAGCCGGCTGCGCGCCCGGGGCCGTCGCCACCTGCGCGTGCGCCGCCGCATCGTCGGCTCCGCCGAGCGCCCCCGTCTGGTGGTCACCCGCTCGCAGCGCCACATGTTCGTCCAGGTCGTGGACGACGCCAAGGGCATCACCCTGGCGTCGGCCTCCACCATGGAGCAGGACCTGCGCGGGGCCGAGGGCACCAAGTCGGACAAGGCCCGCACCGTCGGGACCCTCGTCGCCGAGCGCGCCAAGGCCGCCGGCATCGACGCGGTCGTCTTCGACCGCGGTGGCAACAAGTACCACGGCCGCGTGGCCGCCGTCGCGGACGGCGCTCGCGAGGCCGGCCTGGCACTGTGATCGCCCCCCGGACACAGGACGAGAAGAGGAACTGATATGGCTGCACAGCAGCGGAACAGCGGTCCCGCGGCCTCCGGCCGTCGGGGCGAGAACTCCAACAACGATTCGCGCAGCGGCGGCAACGACCGCGGGCGCGGTGGGCGTCGCGGCGAGGGCCGCGGTCGCCAGCAGGACGCGGAGAAGTCCGCGTTCCTCGAGCGCGTGGTGAACATCAACCGCGTCTCGAAGGTCGTCAAGGGCGGCCGTCGCTTCTCCTTCACCGCTCTCGTGGTGGTGGGCGATGGCGACGGCACCGTCGGCGTCGGCTACGGCAAGGCCAAGGAGGTCCCCTCGGCGATCTCCAAGGGTGTCGAGGAGGCGAAGAAGAACTTCTTCCGCGTCCCGCGCATCCAGGGCACCGTCGTGCACCAGGTCCAGGGCCACGACGCGGCGGGCACCGTCCTGCTGCGTCCCGCCGCCCCCGGCACCGGTGTGATCGCCGGCGGCCCGGTCCGCGCCGTCCTCGAGTGCGCGGGAGTGAACGACGTGCTCTCGAAGTCGCTCGGGTCGAGCAACCAGATCAACATCGTGCGTGCGACCATCGACGCGCTCAAGCAGCTTGAGGAGCCGGAGGCCGTCGCGGCCCGTCGCGGTCTCCCGGTCGAGGACGTCGTCCCCGCCCCGCTGCTGCGCGCCCAGGCCGCAGGCCGCGCCGCCGCTCGCGAGGCCAAGGCCTCCGAGAAGGTGGGTGCGTGATGCAGCTGAAGGTGACCCAGACCCGATCCCTCATCGGCGAGAACCAGATCCAGCGTGCGACCCTGCGCGGCCTCGGCCTCAAGCGCATCGGCGACACGGTGGTGAAGGAGGACCGCCCTGAGATCCGCGGCATGATCCGCGCCGTCACCCACCTGGTGACGGTCGAAGAGGTGGACTGACACATGACTGATTCGCAGAACCCGATGAAGCTCCACGACCTGCGCCCCGCGCCCGGTTCCAAGACCGCGCGCACGCGCGTCGGCCGTGGTGAGGCCTCGAAGGGCAAGACCGCCGGCCGCGGCACCAAGGGCACCAAGGCCCGCTACCAGGTGCCCGCGGGCTTCGAGGGCGGCCAGATGCCCCTGCACATGCGGCTCCCGAAGCTGCGCGGCTTCACCAACCCCTTCCGCGTCGAGTACCAGGTCGTGAACCTGGCGACCCTGTCCGAGCTGTTCCCCGAGGGCGGCACGGTCACGGTCGAGGATCTCGTCGCCAAGGGCGCCGTGCGCAAGAACCAGCCCGTGAAGGTGCTGGGGACGGGCGACGTCAGCGTGAAGCTCGACGTCACCGCGCAGAAGTTCTCCGCCTCGGCGGAGCAGAAGATCACGGCGGCTGGCGGGACGGCCCGCACCGCGTGAGCGCGCTCGCGCTTCTTTGACGGGGCGCCGCAGGGGGAAATACTCTTCCTGCGGTGCCCTGTCGGCATGTCCGGGCCCCATCGACGGGCCCCTGAGAAGGGAGTCACGTGAACGCGTTCGTCCGAGCGTTTCGCACCCCCGAGCTGCGGGCGAAGATCTTCTTCACCCTGGCTCTGATGGCGATCTATCGGCTCGGTGTCTTCGTGCCCACCCCCGGGTTCGACTACACCAACGTCACCGTGTGCGCCGAGCAGGCCTCGACGGGCAGCGGCAGCGTCCTGGGGATGGTGAACCTGTTCTCGGGCGGCGCGCTGCTGCAGATGTCGGTGTTCTCCCTGGGCGTGATGCCGTACATCACCGCCTCGATCATCATCCAGCTGCTGCGCGTGGTGATCCCCCGCTTCGAGGAGCTGCACAAGGAGGGCCAGGCGGGCACCGCCAAGCTCACCCAGTACACGCGCTACCTCACCATCGGCCTCGCCGTGCTGCAGGCCACCACGATCATCACGATGGTGCGCACCGGCAGCTTCTTCGTCGGCTGCAACCTCCAGGTGATCCCCGACCAGGCGATCTTCACCCTGGTCCTCATGGTGCTCACGATGACCGTCGGCACCGTGCTGATCATGTGGATGGGCGAGCTCATCACCGAGCGCGGCATCGGCAACGGCATGTCGCTGCTGATCTTCACCTCGATCGCCGCCGCGTTCCCGTCCTCCATGGGCCAGATCTGGCAGCTGCAGGGCTGGATGACCTTCTCGCTGATCATCCTCGTCGCGCTCGTCGTGATGGTGGGCGTCGTCTTCGTCGAGCAGTCCCAGCGCCGCATCCCCGTCCAGTACGCCAAGCGCATGGTGGGACGGCGCATGTACGGCGGCACCTCCACCTACATCCCGGTCAAGGTCAACCAGGCCGGCGTCATCCCGGTGATCTTCGCGAGCTCCATCCTCGCGCTCCCGCAGCTGATCTCGTCCTTCGGCGACCCGTCGGCCGGATGGGTGCAGTGGGTCAACGCCCACCTCGTGATGGGCGCGAGCTTCTCCTGGATCTACGCGACCGTGTACGTCCTGCTGATCATCTTCTTCGCGTTCTTCTACACCTCGATCACCTTCAACGCGGAGGAGATCGCCGACAACATGAAGAAGTACGGCGGCTTCGTGCCGGGCGTGCGCGCGGGCAAGCCCACCGAGCGCTACCTGCAGTACGTCATCAACCGCATCCAGACGCCCGGCGCCCTGTACCTCGCGGTGATCTCCCTGATCCCGCTGTTCGCGCTCGTCTACCTGGGCGCCAACCAGAACTTCCCGCTCGGCGGCGCGTCCCTGCTCATCATCATCGGCGTCGGACTCGACACCGTGAAGCAGGTCGACGCGAAGCTCCAGCAGCACCACTACGAAGGGATCCTCCGATGACCGATCAGCCCACCACGAGCGCGCAGGGCTCCTCCCCGGAGACGTCGGCCGCCGCGGCCGGTGCCCGCCGCCTGCTGATCATCGGCGCACCCGGTGCGGGCAAGGGCACCCAGGCCGGCCGGATCGCCGACGCCCTCTCGATCCCCGCGATCTCCACGGGAGACATCTTCCGCGCGAACGTCTCCCAGGAGACCGAGCTCGGGAAGCTCGCGAAGTCGTACATGGACAAGGGCGAGTACGTGCCCGACTCCGTCACCAACGACATGGTCCGCTCGCGCCTGTCCGAGGAGGACGCCCGCGAGGGGTTCCTGCTCGACGGCTACCCCCGCACCCTTGACCAGGTCGAGGCCCTCGACGGCATCCTGGAGGACGGCGGCGAGGGCGGCGTCGACGCGGTGCTCATGCTCGAGGTCGACTACGACGCCGTGATCCAGCGCCTCGTCGCCCGCGGCGCCGAGCAGGGCCGCTCCGACGACACCGAGGAGACCATCCGTCGCCGCCTCGAGGTCTACGCCGAGCAGACCACGCCGCTCGTCGACGTCTACGAGCGACGGGGCATCCTGCACCGCGTGAACGGCATGCGCTCGATCGACGAGGTCACCGAGGAGCTGCTGAGCGTCCTCGGCACCCGCTGATCCGCGCACGGGAACGGGGTCGATCCCATGGGCCTGCTGCGCCGCGAACGTCCTGAGATCAAGACGGGGGAGCAGATCGCCCTCATGCGGCGCAGCGGCCTGCTGCTCGCGCGCGTGCACGACATGCTCGCCGCGCACATCCGTCCGGGCATCACCACCGGCGACCTCGACCGCCTCGCCGAGGAGATGATCCGCGACGAGGGCGCACTGCCGAACTTCAAGGGGTACCAGGGGTATCCCGCCACCGTGTGCATCAGCGTGAACGAGGTGATCGTCCACGGCATCCCGGGTGCGCAGGTGCTCGAGGAGGGCGACGTCGTCTCGATCGACGGCGGCTGCATCGTCGAGGGCTGGCACTCCGACGCCGCCCGGACCCATGTGGTTGGGGACTACCGCTCCGAGGCCGACCGCCACCTCGTCGAGGTGACCCGGGAGGCCATGTGGCAGGGGATCGTCGCGCTCGCGGGCGCACGCCGCGTCGGGGAGATCGGCGCCGCCATCGAGGACTATGTGGACGCCGAGGCGCTCGGGGAGCTCAGCCACCTCGAGGAGTTCGGCGGCCACGGCATCGGCACGGCCATGCACCAGGCGCCCGACGTCATGAACTTCCGCACCCGCGACCGCGGGCCGAGGATCGTCCCCGGCATGTGCCTGGCGATCGAGCCGATGCTCGTCCAGGGCTCGGCGGAGTGGGAGATGCTCGCCGACGACTGGACGGTGCGCGCGACCGGCGGCGGCCGCGCCGCCCATGTCGAGCACTCGACCGCGGTCACCGAGCAGGGCCTCGTGGTGCTCACCGCCGCCGACGGCGGGGCCTCCGAGCTCGCCGCCCGGGGAGTGGCCGCCGCGCCCGACCCGCTCGCGGCCTGAGCCCGAGCCCGCGGCGTGACGGGGTTCATCCCCTCCGCCCCTCGGTCCTGCGCGACTTCGACGGTAGGATGGTCGATCGGGTGTGCTCCGTTCGCGTTCGGGCGCGCCCAGGCGCCTCTCACCGGATCCGGGTCCGCCCGGCCCGTGTGCGATGCGCCCGGAGACCGACGCGAAACCCCGCCCCGCGACCGCGGCGGCGAGGAGATAGGGGAGGCATGGCCAAGAAGGACGGCGTGATCGAGGTCGAAGGCACGGTCAAGGAGGCGCTCGCCAACGCGCGCTTCCGGGTCGAGCTGGACAACGGGCACAAGGTGCTTGCGCACATCTCCGGGAAGATGCGGCAGCACTACATCCGCATCCTGCCCGAGGACCGCGTGGTCGTCGAGCTCAGCCCCTATGACCTCGACAAGGGCCGCATCGTCTACCGCTACAAGTGATCCCGGCGCCGCGCATCCGTGCGCGGACCGCCGGGTGGGGAAGAGATTCCCCTGAACCCGCGAGAAGGAAGTCATGAAGGTCAAGCCGAGCGTGAAGCCGATCTGTGACAGCTGCAAGGTGATCCGTCGCCACAGCGTGGTCATGGTCATCTGCAAGAACCCGCGGCACAAGCAGCGTCAGGGCTGATCGGGTCCCCCGAGAATCCCTGGCCGCGCGAGCAGCCGCGCCCGCGCCGCATCCCGAGATCCGCGATCCTGCGGATCGACGAGGGAGGCGCGCGGGCACCCCGGTGAACCGGGAGCCCCGGAGCATCCGGGGCACGGGGCCACGGCCCCGACACAACAGAAGAGCCGACACCGCCGACGGGGGAGACCCCGACGGACACCCGCAGACGGAGGCTGCGGCGCACCACGGGTGCGAGGTGTCGTCTCAGGCCTCCGAGACAGTAGGAGAACTGCACCATGGCACGTCTGGTTGGCGTTGACCTGCCGCGCGACAAGCGCGTCGAGGTCGCCCTGACGTACATCTTCGGCATCGGGCGCACCCGCGCCCTCGAGACCATCGCCGCCACCGGCGTGGACCCGAGCATCCGTGTGCGCGACCTCAGCGACGAGGACCTCGTCAAGCTGCGCGATCACATCGAGGCGAACTACCAGCACGAGGGCGATCTGCGCCGCGAGATCGCCGCGGACATCCGCCGCAAGGTCGAGATCGGCAGCTACCAGGGCCTGCGCCACCGTCGTGGCCTGCCCGTGCACGGCCAGCGCACGAAGACCAACGCGCGCACCCGCAAGGGCCCCAAGCGCACCGTGGCCGGCAAGAAGAAGGCCCGCTGATCAGCGCCCCGCGCGCCCTGCAGCAACTCCGCGCCGCCTCTTCACGGCGCATCGATCACCTGAACTGAACCGAGGAGCTCCGCCTCATGGCTACGAAGACCCGCCAGGCGGCGGCGCGCAAGCCGCGCCGCAAGTCCAACAAGAACATCGTGAACGGCCAGGCTCACATCAAGAGCACGTTCAACAACACCATCGTCTCCATCACCGACCCCACCGGCGCCGTGATCTCCTGGGCCTCCGCGGGCCAGGTCGGCTTCAAGGGCTCGCGCAAGTCCACGCCCTACGCCGCGCAGATGGCCGCCGAGGCCGCCGCCCGCCGCGCGCAGGAGCACGGCCTGAAGAAGGTCGACGTCTTCGTGAAGGGCCCGGGCTCGGGCCGCGAGACCGCGATCCGCTCGCTCACCGCGACCGGCCTCGAGGTCGGCTCCATCCAGGACGTCACCCCCCAGGCACACAACGGCACCCGCCCCCCGAAGCGTCGTCGCGTCTGATGCAGCCGTCGTTCCGGCGCGCTCCCGCTGAGGGAGGGCGCAGGGACGACGACCCGTGGTCATCCACCCCTCATGAGCGTCATATGGCGGACGCTCGCAGAAAGGACACACCGTGCTCATTGCACAGCGCCCCACGCTGACCGAAGAGGTCGTGTCGGAGTACCGCTCCCGGTTCGTCATCGAGCCGCTCGAGCCCGGGTTCGGCTACACGCTCGGCAATTCGCTGCGCCGCACCCTCCTGTCCTCGATCCCCGGTGCCGCGGTCACCTCGATCCGCATCGACGGCGTGCTGCACGAGTTCAGCACCGTCCCCGGGGTCAAGGAGGACATCACCGAGGTCATCCTGAACATCAAGGGCCTGGTCGTCTCCTCGGAGAACGACGAGCCCGTCGTGATGTACCTGCGCAAGGAGGGTGAGGGCGACGTGACCGCCGCCGACATCACCCCGCCGGCCGGCGTCGAGATCCACAACCCGGATCTGCACATCGCGACCCTCTCGTCGAAGGGCCGCCTGGAGATCGAGCTGGTCGTCGAGCGCGGCCGCGGCTACGTCTCCGCCGCGCAGAACAAGGGCGTGGACGCCGAGATCGGCCGCGTGCCGGTCGACTCGATCTACTCGCCCGTGCTCAAGGTGACCTACAAGGTCGAGGCGACCCGCGTCGAGCAGCGCACCGACTTCGACCGTCTGATCGTGGACGTCGAGACCAAGCCGGCCATCTCCCCGCGCGACGCCGTGGCGTCGGCCGGGAAGACCCTGGTCGAGCTGTTCGGCCTGGCCCACGAGCTGAACAACGAGGCCGAGGGCATCGACATCGGCCCCTCGCCGACGGACCAGGCGCTCGCGCAGGACCTCGCCCTGCCGATCAGCGACCTGAACCTCACGGTCCGCTCGTACAACTGCCTCATGCGCGAGGGCGTGCACACCGTCGGTGAGCTCACCTCCCGCTCCGAGGCCGATCTGCTGGACATCCGCAACTTCGGGCAGAAGTCCATCGACGAGGTCAAGGCGAAGCTCGCCGACCTCGGTCTGTCGCTCAAGGACTCGCCGGCCGGCTTCGATCCGTCGGCCATCGCGACCTACGACGACGACTACGGCGACCAGTACTGACCTTCCGTCTTTCCATCTTCTAGGAGAACGACCATGCCTGCTCCCACCAAGGGTGCTCGCCTCGGTGGATCCCCCGCCCACGAGCGGATGATCCTCGCGAGCCTCGCGACCGAGCTGTTCCGTCACAAGTCCATCACCACCACCGAGACCAAGGCGAAGCGGCTGCGCCCGTACGCCGAGCGTCTGGTGACCTTCGCGAAGAAGGGCGACCTGGCCGCGCGCCGTCGCGTCATGCGCACCATCCGCGACCGCGGCGTCGTGCACGTGCTCTTCGAGGAGATCGCCCCGACGTTCTCCGAGCGTCCCGGCGGCTACACCCGCATCACCAAGGTCGGCCCCCGCAAGGGCGACAACGCCCCCATGGCCGTCATCGAGCTGGTCAGCGAGGCGTACTCGCCCAAGCAGGCCGTCGTGAAGGAGGCCGAGGGCGCCGCCAAGGGCGCTGCGAAGGCCGACGACGCGAAGGCCGACGACGCCGCCGCGGAGACTCCCGCGGCCGACGCCACGACCGAGGCGCCCTACGGCGAGGACTCCTTCCGCGGGGAGAACCCGCCCGAGGGCTTCGACATCAAGGGCAACGAGGACTCGATGAAGTTCCACGCCCCGGACTCGCCCTGGTACGGCCGCACCGTCGCCGAGGTCTGGTTCCGCACCGCCGAGGCCGCCGAGAAGGCCGGCTTCGTCAACGCGGTGAAGAACGCCGACGAGGAGTCCGAGGAGGCCTGATCCAGGCCCCGAGGAGTCCGCGTCGTCCGACGCACGAAGGGCCCGCCGAGCAGCTGCTCGGCGGGCCCTTCGTCATCCCGCGCCCGACCGCGGTCGTCCCAGGGGCGGCGCCGCGTCGTCCGGGTCCGCTAGCGTGGGCGGTGTCCGAGCCGGATCCCTTCCCCCCAGGAGACCTGCCATGACCCCGCGTCCCACGACCCCTGAGCCCAAGACACCGGGCATCGACCGCCGCGGACTGCTGCGCGCCGGCGCCCTCACCCTTCCCCTCGCGCTCGCCGGCGGCGGCGCGCTGGCCCTCGCCGCGCCGGTCCACGCCGACCCCTCGGTCACGGGCGGCGAGACCCGCACGCGCGACGTGCCCCTCGCGGACCTGCCACGACGCGCGAGCGACCAGGGCGCCCGAGCCCGCGTGATCGCGGACGCCGCCGCCACGATGGTCGGCGCCAGCTGGAGCGGCGCGGAGCCCGACGTCCTGCGGGTGCGCGGCCGCGCGAGCGGTGCGGAATGGACCTCCTGGTTCCCGCTCGAGATCGCCGAGGATCCCGAGGACGGGACGTCCCTCGGCGCCGCGGAGCCCGCCTGGCTGGGCGCGGCCGACGAGATCGAGCTGGTCGCGGTCCGCGACGGCGAGGACGTCAGCGACGAGCTCACCGCCCATGTCCTCACCACCTCCCCGCGCGAGGAGGAGAAGGACGGCGCCGCCCCGTCGGCCCTGACGCGCATGAGCACCCGGGCGGTCGCCGCGGGCGACGCCGTGGAGCTCGGCCCCGGCGCCCCCACGATCGTGCGCCGCAGCGCCTGGGGCGCCGACGAGTCGCTCGTGGGCTCGGTGAGCTCCGCGAGCGAGCTGCGGGCCGTGGTCGTCCACCACACCGCGGGCTCGAACTCCTACGCGAAGGCCGACGCGCCCCAGCTCCTGCGCGGCATCCTCAGCTACCACACGAAGACCCTGGGCTGGGCGGACATCGGCTACAACCTGCTCGTCGACCGCTACGGCACGATCTACGAGGGACGCCACGGCGGGCTGCACAAGCACATCATCGGAGCGCACGCCTACGGCTTCAACACCTTCAGCTGCGGGGTCAGCGTGATGGGCACCTTCACCTCGAGCGCTCCGCCCAGCGCCGCGATCTCCGCGGTGCAGAAGGTCGCCGCCTGGAAGCTGCTCGGCGCCTTTCGCACGAACGCGAGCCAGCAGTTCGACTGGGTCTCCACCGTGACCGGCGGCGGCAGCCTGTACGACGAGGGCGAGACGGCGCACCTGCGGCGCATCTTCGGCCACCGGGACGTGAATGCGACCGAGTGCCCGGGGAACGCCTTCTACCCGAAGCTCTCCGGGATGCGCAGCGCGACGACCTCCGCGATCTCGAGCGCGTGGCGCCTCCACCTGGACGCCTTCGCGAGCCCGGGGGAGAAGACGCTGGGCACCGTCACCCAGCTCGTCCACGTCGAGGGGGCCTACTACGTCACGCGGCTGACCAAGGGCTTCGTCGTCTCCAGCGCGTCCGGCGCGAAGGATGCCAGGGCGACCCAGTTCCGCACCTGGACGACGGCATGGGGTCTCCCGCTCGCCGCCTCGCGGGTCGTGGACGGCCGCCGCATCCAGGACTTCTCGAACGGCCAGGCCGTGCGCGAGGACGGCAAGGAGACCTTCACCCGTTCCTGAGCGGATCGCACGTGCGCCGGGGCGACCCGGGGCCGGGCCCGCGCGTGGGCGTCAGGCCCGCGCTCGGGCGTCAGGCGCGCGCACAGGACGTCAGGCCCACGCGTAGGAGGACTGCGTGCCCTGACGGGTGACGGAGTCCGCCGCGTAGGCGGTCCCGGCGCGGATCGCCCCGGCGACGTCGCGCGTGCGCACCCACTGCGTCGCGAAGCAGCCGATGAACGCGTCTCCGGCGCCCGTGGTGTCGACGGCCTGCACCGCAGGGGCGTCGATGAGCTCGCGACCGCCCTCGTGGATCCACAGGGCGCCGCGCGCGCCCAGGGTGACGATGACGTTGCGGATCCCCGCGGCGAGCAGCACCTCGGCGGCGCGCTGGATGTCCTCGATGCCGTCGACCGGCATGCCGGTGAGCAGCTCGAGCTCCGACTCGTTGGGCACCAGGAACTCGACCCCGGTGATGCGGGAGAGGTCCAGGTCGGGGGAGGCGGGGGCCGGGTTCAGCAGCACGGGGATGCCGAGCTCGGCACCCAGGGCCATCGCGGCCGCGACGGTCTCGAACGGGATCTCGAGCTGGAGGACGATGAGCTCGCAGCGGGCGATCGCGTCCCGGGCGTCCTCGACGTCCTGCGGGGTGAGCAGAGCGTTCGCCCCCTTGATGATGAGGATCGAGTTGCGCGACTCGGGGTCCACGAAGATCGGGGCGACCCCGGAGGAGGCCCGTGTGCGCAGCACGTGCTCGGTGCCGATGCGGTTCTCCTCGAAGTTCTTCAGCGTGGTCTCGGCGAAGACGTCGTCTCCCACGCGCGTGACCATCACGACCTCGGATCCGAGCCGCGCCGCGGCCACCGCCTGGTTCGCTCCCTTGCCCCCGCAGCCCATGCGGAAGTCCGGCGCCTCGACCGTCTCGCCCTCGCCCGGCATCCGGTGGATGTAGGAGATGAGGTCCACCATGTTCGAGCCGACGACGGCGATCCTCGCCTCGTGCGCCATCTCAGTTCTCCTCGCCGGTCGTCGTCCGACGGCCGCGCCGACGCAGGATCAGGAAGTACACGAGCACCGCGGCGAAGCAGAACAGGTTCACGATGAAGCTGAAGCGCATCGAGCCCGTGGTGTCGGAGATCAGCCCCTGCACGGCGGGGATCACGGCGCCGCCGATGATCGACATGACGATGATCGCCCCACCGGTCTCGGTGAAGCGCTTGTCCTCGATGACGTCGAGGTTGCGGGCGAAGATCGTCGCCCAGCACGGGCCCAGCAGCGCGGAGGCGACGATCGCCGCGTACACCGAGGTGAAGTTCGGGGCCGTGACAACGTAGAGGATCGTGAGCATGCCGAGCGCCGAGTAGACGATGAGCACGAGGTCCTCGTCGAAGCGCGTCATCAGCAGGTTCGCCACGAACTTGCCGACGAAGAAGGCGATGAACGCGGCGATCAGGTACGAGGCGGCCGCGCGCTCGTTGAGGGAGTCGTCGAGGACCAGGGCCAGGCGGATCGTGAAGGACCACAGGGCGGTCTGCATGCCCACGTACAGGAACTGGGTCACGATGCCCGCGCAGAAGATCCGGTTGCGCAGCAGGTACGCGAGGGTCTCGCCGATGGAGGCCTTCTGCTCGGTCGCGTCGTCCCGCAGCGGCTTAGAGTGGGGGTACTGGGTGATCGCGATGAGCGCCACGAGCACGAGCAGCAGCACGAGGATCACCTTGTAGGGCTCGAGCGTGCGGCCGAGCGCCTCCGAGGTGATCGCCAGGCGCTCGGACTGCGAGGAGGCGTTCGCGACGCGCTCGTGCAGCGCGTCGCCGTCGGTGAAGACGAGGAACTTGCCCAGCAGCGCGCCGCCCAGGAAGCCGAAGGCGGTGAAGGTCTGGGAGATGTTCAGCCGCAGCGTCGCGCGGCGCCGGGGGCCGATCATCGAGGAGTAGGTGTTCGCCGAGGTCTCCAGGAACGAGAGCCCGATGGCGATCGCGAACAGCGAGCACAGGAACACCGAGTACGTCGCGACCTGCGAGGCGGGGAAGAACAGCACGCAGCCCAGCACGTAGACGCTGAGACCGATCAGCAGCCCCGTCTTGTAGCTGGTGCGGCGGATCACTCGGCTGGCGGGGATCGCGACCAGGAAGTAGCCGCCGTAGAACGCGGACTGCACGAAGGCGGAGGCGAAGTCCGAGAGCGTGAAGACGGCCTTGAACTGGGTGATCAGGATGTCGTTCATGCTGGCCGCCATGCCCCACATGGGGAAGCAGATCGACAGCAGGATGAACTGGAACAGCGGCGTGCGGTCGAGGTAGCCGTCCTTCAGCTGACGGGAGCGATCCTTGATGATGCCCCAGGACGTGTTGGGCACGCCCTCCTCGCCCACGGCGGTCTTCGCGGTGGTCATTCCAACTCCTTTGTTCGGACACCTCAGTGAAGGTGTCCCCTGCCCACCGGTGCAACGACGAAGCGGCACATATGTGCCGATGCGGGGGCGGGGCCGTCAGCCCTCGTCCGCCAGCAGCTGCCTGGCCGTGGCGAGGTCCGTGACCAGGTGGTGCGCGTAGCGCCGGGCGAGCGCGGCCCGGATCACGCCGACCTGCTCCGCGCCGCCTGCGACGAGCACCGCGTGGCCCCTCCTGCGCAGGTCGGTGAGGGTGGGGCCCGCGGTGCGCTGGCTCAGCGTGGGTGCGACGATGCGCCCGTCGGTGTCGAGGAAGCGCCCGCAGATCCGGCCGACCGCGTGCTCCCGGATCTGCGCGCGCTCCTCGTCCGTGAGGAGGTCGGGACGGGCCAGCGCCCGCGGATCCGCGGCTGCGGCGCCGAACAGGAGGACGCCGGCCTCGCGCACGAGCGCCTCGTGCGCCCGGGCGTCCGCCTCCTCCTCGCGGGCGATCCGCGCGGCGAGCGATGCGTGGACGGAGTCCGCGGGCCCGCGGTGGACGGGGAACGCGGTGCGGGCGGCGAAGGCCTCGAACGCGGGGTCGGGGCCGTCGGCCCGTCCCTGGCCGCCGAGCACGACGAGGGAGCCGGGGCGCGCACGCAGGCGCCCGAGCGCCGACTCGAGGGTCGCGCGCACGGCGCTCGACCACCACACCGCGAGCGCCGCGTCCTCCAGGGCGCCGGCGGCGTCGAGCATCTCGGCGGCTCCGACGCCCAGGGCATGGTCCAGATCGGCGGGTCCGCGGCCCGCGGGCACGACGAGGCGCACGTCGCCCAGGCCGAAGCGCTCGCGCAGGCCCTGGGTGAGGGCGCGGTCGGACTCCCGCGGGTCGAGCACGAGGGTGCGCACGAATCCCTTCGCGCGCGCGGTCGCCAGCAGCTTCGAGACCTGCGGACGGGAGACGTGCAGGGCCTCGGCGATCCGCTGCTGGGAGAGACCGCGGCCGTGGGCGAGCTTGGCCGCATCCAGGGCGAGGGCGTCACGGGCGCTCAACGGCGGCTGCTCCCCGCCGGACGAGACCCGTCCGGTCGAGACCCCGCCGGACGAGCCCCCGCTGTCGGAAGCCCTGCCGTCGGCCCCGTGCATCGTGCTCAGCCGAAGTGCTGCGGCAGCGTCCCCTCGCGCAGGGAGCGCAGCTCGGCGAGGGGGAGCGCCGCGAGGGAGGCGATCGAGAGGTCCTCGCCGCCGGTGGTGCCGATGACCAGCGCCGGCACGCCGTGCTCGCGCGCGAGGTCGAGCAGCTCGCTCTCGCGCGCTGCGTCGACGGCCACGAGGGCGCGGGCCTGGGACTCGGAGACCAGCGCCGTGAACAGGTCGATCCCGTCGCGCGCGAGCACGTCCGCGAGGTCGACCTGCGCGCCGACGCCGAAGCGGGTGGTCGACTCGACGAGCGCCTGGACGAGGCCGCCCTCGGAGAGATCGTGCGCGGCGGCCGCGAGACCGCTGGTGCCGGCGCCGATCAGCACCTCGGCGAGCGCCCGCTCGGCCTCGAGGTCGACCTGCGGGGGCATCCCGCCCAGGTGGTCGTGCGCGACCTGCGCCCACGCCGAGCCCGAGAGCTCCTCGCGCGTGGCGCCCAGCAGCACGACGGACTGACCGGCCTCGTGCCAGCCCGAGGGCGTGCGCGCGGTGACGTCGTCCATCACGCCGAGCACGCCGACGACGGGCGTCGGGTGGATCGCGGAGTCGATGCGCCCCGCCTCTCCCGTCGAGTTATACAGGGAGACGTTGCCGCCGGTCACGGGGACGCCGAGCGTCTCGCACGCCTCGGCGAGCCCGTGGATCGCCTCGACCAGCTGCCACATGGGGCCCGGGTCCTCGGGGGAGCCGAAGTTCAGGCAGTCGGTCACCGCGAGCGGCCGTGCGCCCACGGTCGCGACGTTGCGGTAGGCCTCCGCGAGGGCGAGGCGCGCACCCGTGCGGGGGTCGAGCTTCGTGTACCGGCCGTTCGCATCGGTCGCGATCGCGACCCCGCGGTGCGTGGTCTCGTCCACGCGCAGCACGCCCGCGTCGTCGGGCATGGCGAGCGCCGTCTGCCCGCCCACGTAGCGGTCGTACTGGTCGGTGACCCAGTGGGAGGAGGCGAGGTTCGGGGAGGCGACGAGCGCTCGCAGGGCGGCGCCGATCTCCTCGGGCGAGGCGGGCCGCGCCAGGTCCTCGGCGCGGTCGTCCTGCAGCGCGTCCTGCCAGTCGGGGCGGGCGAACGGCCTGTCGTAGGTCGGGCCGCCGTGCGCGACCGTCACCGGATCGACGTCGACGATGCGGCGGCCGTGGTGGTCGATGGTGAGGCGGCCGTCGCCCGTGACCTCGCCGATCACCGCCGTCTCCACGTCCCACTTCGCGGTGATCGCGAGGAAGGCCTCGAGGTTCTCGGGCGTCACCACCGCCATCATGCGCTCCTGCGACTCGCTCATGAGGATCTCGCCGGCGTTCAGGGTGGGGTCGCGCAGCAGCACGTTCTCGAGGTCCACGTGCATGCCGGAGCCGCCGTTGGAGGCGAGTTCGCTGGTCGCGCACGAGATGCCGGCTGCGCCGAGGTCCTGGATGCCCTCGACGACCCCGCCGTGGAACAGCTCGAGGCAGCACTCGATGAGGACCTTCTCCATGAAGGGGTCGCCCACCTGCACGCTCGGGCGCTTGACGGGGCCGCCCTCCTCGAAGGTCTCCGAGGCGAGGATCGAGGCGCCGCCGATGCCGTCGCCGCCGGTGCGGGCGCCGAACAGCACCACCTTGTTGCCGGTGCCGGTGGCCGAGGCCAGGTGGATGTCCTCGTGGCGCAGCACGCCCACGGCCAGCGCGTTCACGAGCGGGTTCGTCTGGTAGGCGGCGTCGAACACCGTCTCGCCGCCGATGTTGGGCAGGCCCAGGGAGTTGCCGTAGCCGCCCACGCCGGAGACCACGCCGTGCACCACGCGCGCGGTGTCCGGGTGGTCGATCGCGCCGAAGCGCAGCTGATCCATGACGGCGACGGGACGCGCGCCCATGGCGATGATGTCGCGCACGATGCCGCCGACGCCCGTGGCCGCGCCCTGGTGGGGCTCGACGTAGGAGGGGTGGTTGTGGGACTCGACCTTGAAGGTCACGGCCCAGCCGTCGCCGATGTCGACGACGCCCGCGTTCTCCCCCATGCCCACCAGCAGGTGCTCCGTCATGGCGGGCGTGATGTGGTCGCCGAAGGTCTTGAGGTGGATCTTCGAGGACTTGTACGAGCAGTGCTCGGACCACATGACCGAGTACATGGCGAGCTCGGCGTTGGTGGGACGGCGGCCCAGGATCTCGCGGATGCGCGCGTACTCGTCGTCCTTCAGGCCGAGCGCCGCGAAGGGCTGCTCCTGCGCGGGCGTCGTGACCGCATCCTCGACGGTGTCGATGTCGGAGCGGGCATCGGCCGCATCGAGCGGGTCATGCGGGTCGTGGTGCTCGGAGAGGGGTGCTGGGGCGGTCATCGCTTCGTCTGCGTCCGTTCGTCGCGCACGGTGGAGGGAACCCGGCCAGTCTACGGGCGCGCCCGTGCGGCGGGCGCGCCCGCCCACCGCACGGGATCGGTCTCCTGCGCGGCTCGCCTCAGCGCCGGGCGCCCTTGGGCGCCTGCTTGTCCCGGGCCTTCTTCTCTGCCTTCTCCTTCGCGCGCAGCGCCTTCTCGCTCACCGGCGCATCGGCCGACGCGCGCTGCGCGCGGAAGAAGGCCGCCGCCTCGTCCTGGCGCTCCTGCTCCGCGCCCAGCGCGATGGGGGCGCGCACGTGCCCCGGCCGCACGTCGAAGGCGTCGACGAGGTCCAGCACGTGCGGGCGCAGGCGCCACAGCAGGCGCTTGATGTCTGCCGAGACCTGCCGGCCGCGCTGCGCGGAGAGCTGGCCGTTGAGCAGGTACCAGGCCAGATCGTCCTGCAGGAGGGAGAGGCCGAAGAGGTCGCGCACGTCGGTGAGGATCTCGCGCGATCCCTCGTCCTCGAGGGAGTCGATGCCCGCGGTGAAGGCCCGCCAGCGCACGAGGTCCGCGTGCGCGCGCGCCGCATCGAGCATCTCCACCTGGTGCTTGTTCACGAGGGCGGCGGCGTCGGCCGGATCCATCCGGGCGCCGGGGCGCAGCGCGAGCGCGACCTCCTCGACCTTCACCCGAGCGCGCTCGGCCAGCAGGTGCTCCTGGACGTCCGCCTGCCGCAGCGTCTCGGAGGACCGGCGGGCGTTGCCCGCGTCCGAGGCGGTCTGCACGAGACGCCCCCAGGGGGTGTGGCGGTGGGCGAGGACGTCGGCCCGCTGCGCGATGAAGCGGCCGATGCCGGCGCGGTCGATGCTGCGCAGCTCGCTCGTGTAGTCGGCGAGCAGGCGCTTGGCGACCAGCTGCAGCAGCACGGTGTTGTCGCCCTCGAAGGTCGCGTACACGTCGAGGTCCTGGTGGAGGCCCACCAGCTGGTTCTCGGCCATGAAGCCCTGCCCGCCGCAGGCCTCGCGGCACTCCTGGATGGTGTCCAGGGCGAGCCGGGTGGAGGTGGGCTTGAGGGCGGCCGCGAGGGTCTCGAGGTCCTCGCGGCCCTCGGGGGTGTCCCCGCGGCCCGAGAAGACGTCGTCGAAGGCCTGCAGCAGCTGCTCGTGGGCGAAGGCCCCCGCATAGGTCGCGGCGAGCTTCGGGAGCAGGCGCGCGAGGTGGCTCTGGTAGTCCAGCAGCACCGTCTCCTGGGTGGGCGAGGCGGCCGTGAACTGCCGGCGCTGGGAGGCGTAGGTCAGCGCGATCGTGAGCGCGAGCTGGCTCGCCCGGTTCGCCGAGCCGTCGAGCGAGACCCTGCCCTGGACGAGCGTGCCGAGCATGGTGAAGAAGCGCCGCCCGGGCGACTCGATGGGGGAGGAGTAGGCGCCGTCGGGGGCGACGTCCCCGTAGCGGTTCAGCAGGTTCGTGCGGGGCACGCGGACGTGGTCGAAGGCGAGGCGTCCGTTGTCGATCCCGTTCAGGCCGCCCTTCTCGCCGTCGTCCTCGCTGCGCACGCCGGGGAGCATCTCGCCCGCCTCGTCGCGCACGGGCACGTAGAAGCAGTGCACCCCGTGGTCCACGCCGCGCGTGATCAGGCGCGCGAACACGGTCGCGGCCCGCGCGTGGACCGCCGCGTTGCCGAGGTAGTCCTTGGTGGCGGCGCGGAAGGGCGTGTGGATGACCCATTCCCCGTCGTCCCCGCCCTCGGGGTCGAAGGTCGCGGTGGTCCCCAGCGACTGCACGTCCGAGCCGTGGCCGATCTCCGTCATCGCGAACGCGCCGGGGATCTCCAGGCTCATGGCCCCGGGCACCCAGCGCCGCTGCTGGTCCTCGTCGCCGAGCTGGACGATCGCCGAGGTGAACAGTCCCCACTGCACGCCGGCCTTGATCTGCAGGGACGGGTCGGCGACGACGAGCTCCTCGAAGCCCGCGACGTTCGCCCCGTTGTCGTTGGGGCCGCCCAGGTGCTCGGGGAGCATGGGCAGCGAGACCTGCTCCTCGGCGAGTGTCCGCAGCTGCCCGAACACCCGTTCACGGTGCTCGGCGACGGTCGCGTCCAGCGGCCGGTGCATCTCCGGGCGCGCCGCGCGCTCGCGGGCCTCGAGGCGGGTCTCCGCCCACTTCCCGAGCAGCGCCCGGGTCACGGCGTCGACGTCGAGGCGCGGGTCGCCGTCGCGGGGGACCGGGATCGGCCCCGTCGGCGTGGCGGACCGCGCCGCCGCGCGCCCCGCGGTCGAGCGCGGCGTCGGGCCGGTCGCCGCGCCCTGCGTCGGGCCCTGGGCGGGATCCGCGGGATCGATGGGGTTCTGGGTGTGGTTCCGGGTCGAGGTGGTCATCGCATGCCCTTCATCAGCCATGTCACGAGGTGGTCGGAGAGATCGTCGGCACTGGGACGGGAGTCGTCCTCGCCGCGCATCCAGCGGTCCACGGCGCGCTCGACGAAGCCGACGGCGCCGGCCGCCCAGATGCCGGGAGCGGGGTGGCCCGCGGGGAGCGCGGCGGCGGCGAGGCGCGTCGCGGAGTCCAGGAAATGGTTCAGCCCGTCGCTGGGCCGGGTGACGAACGCGTAGACGTGCGGGGAGCGCTGCGCGGTGTCGACGTAGGTGGAGATCATCGCCCGCAGGTGGTCCTCGGGGGAGACGCCGCGCTCGCCCGCGCTCGCCGCGGAGCTCGCGAGCTCCCGCACCTCCTCGGTGAGGCGCTTCTGCATCGCGCTGAGGATGTGCAGGCCCAGTGCCCGCTGCAGATGGGCCTTGTCGGAGAAGTAGCGGTAGATGATGGACTTCGAGGTGCCCGAGGCCGACGCGATCTCCTCCATGGTCACGTCGGGCCCGCGCTCGTGGATGAGGTGGCGGGCGACGTCGAGCAGATCGGCCCGGCGCTGCTCGCGATGGCGCGCCCAGCGGGCCGTGCGCCCGTCGCTCTCCGCCGAGGCCGACGGGGAGTCGGTCGACGGGGAGGCGGCCGAGGGGGAGCCCCCGGCGGGCGGGACCGTCGGGAGCGTCGTGGCGGCCTCGGCCGCGTGCATCCTTGCGTTCACGAAACCAAAGGTATCAAGTACCGGCGGTTGCATGTAAAGTCTTCGTCGAGGCGCAGCGGTGCGGACACTCGTCCGCCCGCGACGGCGCCGCTCCCGACTCGCAGACCCGAAGAGGTGTCCCGTGACCGACGCTCCCGCGTCCCCGACCGACTCCGCCCGCAGCGACGCCACCCGCTCCGGCTCCGCCCGATCCGGGTCCGCCGGATCCCCGCGCGACGCCGTCGTCCTCGGCGGCAACCGCCTGCCCTTCGCCCGCTCCGGAGGCGCCTATGCGGGCGTCTCCGAGCAGGACATGCTCACCGCCGCGCTCGACGGTCTCGTCGCCCGCTTCGGCCTCCAGGGCGCGCAGCTCGGCGAGGTCGCCGGCGGTGCCGTGCTCAAGCTCGCCGGGGACCTCAACCTCACGCGCGAGTGCGTGCTGGGCACGCCGCTGGACGCGCGCACCCCCGCCATCGACATGTCGAAGGCGTGCGCGACGGGCCTGGAGACGGTGATGCACGTCAGCAACCGGATCCGGCTCGGGCAGATCGACGTGGGCGTCGCCTGCGGCGTCGACTCCGCGTCCGACGCCCCCATCGAGGTCTCCGTGCGCCTGCGCCGCCTGCTCCACCGCCTGAGCCGCGCCCGCACGCCGATGCAGCGCGCGAAGACCCTCGCGGCGCTCCGCCCCGGCGACCTCGCCCCGCTGCCTCCGCGCAACGCCGAGCCGCGCACCGGCATGTCGATGGGCGAGCACCAGGCCATCACCACCTCCCAGTGGGGCATCACCCGTGAGGCGCAGGACGAGCTCGCGCTCGCCAGCCACCGCAACCTCGCCGCCGCCTACCAGGCGGGCCTCCTCGACGACCTGGTCACGGGATACCGCGGGCTGGGGCGCGACGAGAACCTGCGCCCCGACTCCTCGATGGAGAAGCTCGCGAAGCTGAAGCCCGTCTTCGGCACCTCGAACCCCGCCGTGGCCGAGCCGACGATGACCGCCGGCAACTCCACGCCGCTGTCCGACGGCGCCTCGAGCGTGCTGGTCTCCAGCCGCGAGTGGGCGGCCGAGCACGGGCACGCGCCGCTCGCGCGGATCGTGGACACGCGCGTCGCCGCCGTCGACTACGTGCACGGTGACGAGGGGCTGCTCATGGCCCCCGCCTACGCCGTCCCCGCCCTGCTCGACGCGCACGGTCTGACCCTCGACGACCTCGACCTGATCGAGATCCACGAGGCCTTCGCCTCGACGGTCCTGACCACCCTCGCCGCCTGGGAGTCCGAGGAGTTCGGGCGCGAGCGCCTCGGCCGCGACGGCGCCTTCGGCATCGTGGACCGCAGTCGGCTGAACATCGCCGGATCCTCCCTGGCCGCCGGCCACCCCTTCGCCGCGACCGGCGGCCGCATCATCGCGACCCTCGCGAAGCTCCTGCACGCCCGCGCCCGCGAGAAGGGCGCCGTCCAGCGGGGCCTGGTCTCCGTGTGCGCCGCCGGCGGGCAGGGGACCGTGGTCCTGCTCGAGTCCGACGGCGAGTGACCCGCCCCGCACAGAGAGGAGAGCGTCGATGACCGACGCCTACACCCGATTCACCCGCTCCGCCCTGGGGCGACCGCTCGTCAAGCGGACGGGGCTGCCGAACCCGCCGCGCCTCCCGCGCCACGCCGACCGACCGCAGCCGGTCCTCGGCCCCGTCGTCGTCCTCGGCGGATCGCCCGGGGCCGACGAGGTCGCGGCTCTGCTCCTGGACTGGGGCGCCGACGTGCGCCGACGCTTCGAGGAGACCTCGACCGTCGGCTCCGTGGTCGTGGTGCTCGACGACCTGGCGAAGCCCGCCGACCTCGGCACGATCGTGCTGCCGCTCGCGGGCGCCATGCGCTCCCTGCTGCCCGGATCACGGGTGGTGACCATCTCGCGTCCGCCGACGGGCGAGGACCTCGCCCGGGACGCCGCGCGCGGCGGCGTCGAGGGGTTCGTGCGCACGCTCGGCCACGAGATGCGCAAGGGCGGCACCGCCAACGGCATCCAGGTCGCCGACGGCGTGCCGCTGACCGCGCCCGGAGTGGTGAGCACCCTGCGCTTCCTGCTCTCGGCCCGCAGCGCCTTCGTCGACGGGCAGCTCGTGGGCGTCGCGAGCGAGGACGGCGCCCTCCCCGAGGACTGGGAGCGGCCCCTCGCGGGCCGCACCGCCCTGGTCACCGGCGCCGCGCGCGGCATCGGCGCGGCCATCTCGCGCACCCTGGCAGATCTGGGCGCCGAGCTCGTGCTCCTGGACGTGCCCGCCTCCGGCAGCGAGCTGAGCGCCGTGGCGAACGATCTGCGCGCGACCCCGCTGCAGCTCGACGTGACCTCGCCCCAGGCCGGCGACCGCGTCATCGCCTTCCTGCGCGAGCGCGGCATCGTGCTCGACGTGCTCGTGCTGAACGCGGGCATCACCCGCGACAAGATGTTCGCGAACATGACGCCGGACCGCTGGGACGCCGTCATCGCCGTGAACATCTCGAGCCAGATCGCGCTCGCCGAGGCGCTGCTGTCCACCGATCAGTCCGTCGTCGGCCCGGATCTCCGGGTGGTCTCGCTCGCCTCGACGAGCGGCATCGCGGGCAACCGCGGACAGGCGAACTACGCGACCTCGAAGGCCGGCGTGATGGCCTTCGTCGACGCCCTCTCGCACCGGCTCGGCGAGCGCGGGACCGCGAACGCCGTCGCGCCGGGCTTCATCGAGACGGACATGACCGCGAAGATCCCGCCGCTGCAGCGCGAGGTCGCCCGGCGTGCGAACTCCCTGCAGCAGGGCGGCCTCCCGCTGGACGTCGCCGAGACCATCGGCTTCCTCGCCTCGCCCGGCGCGGGCGGCGTGCGCGGCCAGACGGTGCGCGTGTGCGGCCAGAACCTGGTGGGCCGATGAGCACGCACGACACGAGGAGCACGGGCGGCTCGAAGAGCGCGGACCGCTCGAAGGGCACGGAGAGCACCGCGCGGGAGGGGAAGGACGCTCTGCAGCAGGGGGAGCGCATCCGGGACCTCGCCGACGTCCCGTCCTTCCCCGCCGTCTATGCGGCGGCGCTCAGCCGCCGGCCGGGCGCTCGGCGCTCGCACGAGCTGCCCGAGGTCGCCCACCGCGTGCGCCGGGTGCGGATCGACCCGGCGCGGGCCGCGGCCTTCGATCACCTGATGGGCGGTGCGGCGACCGACCTGGTCCACCCGGGCGTGCTGCACGTGCTCGCCTTCCCGGTGAGCCTCTCGCTGATGGCCCGCTCGGACTTCCCCGTCGGTCTGCTCGGACTCGTGCACACCGAGAACCGCCTGCTGCAGCATCGGCCGGTGCGGGTCGGGGAGCTCGTGGACGTCGAGTGCCGCACCCGCGATCTGCGGCCCCACCGCCGGGGTCGGACCTTCGAGGCGGTGACGACGTTCCTCTCCGCGGACGGCGAGATCGTCGCGACCGACGTCTCGACGTACCTGGCCAAGGGCGGGGGCTCGGGTTCCGGCGAGGGATCCGGTTTCGGCGGCGCGTCGGGATCGGGGAGCCGGTCGGGATCGGGCGACGGGTCCTCCGGCCGCTCGCGCCGCGACTTCGTGCCGCCGACCCCGACGGGGCGCTGGCACCTCGATGCGGGGACGGGACGCCGCTATGCGGAGGTCTCGGGCGATGCGAACCCGATCCACATGTCCGCGCTCTCGGCACGCGCCTTCGGGTTCCCCCGCGCGATCGCCCACGGGATGTTCACCGCCTCGCGCGCCTTCACCGAGACGCGTCCCGACCTCACCCGGCCCCTGCAGTGGGACGTGCGCTTCGAGGCGCCCGTGACGCTGCCCGGCACCGTGCTCGTGCGCTACGAGGACGACGAGGACGGCACCACCCGCTGCGTGGGCTGGAAGTCGGCGCGCAGCGGGAAGCCCGCCCGTCGGCACTTCACCCTCGAGGTGAGTCCGGCCGACCGCGGATGAGTGCCTGAGCACCTCCCGCCGGCGGCCGGGTCGCGGGAGTGGACCCGGGTCCACCGAGGCGACAGACTGACCGGATGGACTCCACCTCTCCCGCACCCTCTGCCCCGTCCGCTCCCGGCGACGACCGTGCAGATCAGACCGATCGCGTCATCCTCGAGAGCGCCCGGGCGGAGCTGGGGCCGCTGGACCGCGGGGACCTGGTGGTCCTGGACGACGCGACGGGTGCCCTGAGCTCCGCCGCCCTGGAGGAGATCGCGGGCGGAGCCTTCCGGGTCCTCGTGCACGAGGCCTCCGCGCAGCGGGCGCTCGCGCTCGCCGAGGCGCACCCGGCGGCGCGCCGGGAGGGGCGGCTCGTGATCGCGGGACTCGACGGGACGCCCCAGGACCTCGGCGGACTGCTCGAGGGGAGCGCCCCGCAGGTCGCCCTGGCGCGCCTGCCCAAAGCGCTCGCCGCCCTGGACCACCGGGCGCACGCCCTCGCCCGCGCCGGCGTTCCCGCTCTCGTCGCGGGAGGCCGCGTCAAGCACATGACGCGCGCCCAGAACGAGGTCCTGGCCGGCGCGTTCGACGAGGTCCACGCGACCCGCGGCATCGGCAAGTCCCGGGCGCTGGTCGGCCGCGGTCCGCGCGCCGAGGACCGGTCGGCGACCGTCCTCGAGGGCGGCGCCGACATCCGCATCCGCGGCGAGAAGGCACGGGTCCCGCTGCGCGGCGTCGGCGGGGTTTTCGGGGGAGCGTCGGCCGATGCGGGCAGCCTGCTGCTGCTCGAGGCCCTCGACCGCGCGGTGGTCGCGGGTGAGGTCCCCAGGGCGGCGGACGCGGCGGACGTGGGAGACGCGCCGGATGCGCCGGGCACGGCAGACGCGCCGGGCGTCGCGGGCACCGACGCTCTCGCCGCCGTCGACCTGGGGTGCGGCAACGGACTGATGACCGTCTACCTGCGGCGCGCGTTCCCCGACGCGCGAGTGCTCGCGACCGACGATGACCTCGACGCCGTCGCCTCGACGCGCGCGACGCTCGAGGCGGATGCGGACGTGGCTGCAGGACCCGGCGTGCGCGTGCTCTGGGAGTCCTCGCTCGCGGCGCAGGCGGCGGGCAGCGCGGACCTCGTTCTGCTGAATCCGCCGTTCCACGACGGCACCGCCGTGGACGCGACGCTCGTGCACGGACTTCTCGACGCGGTCGCCCGCGTGCTGCGCGCCGGTGGCGAGCTGTGGTTCGTCCACAACTCCCATCTGCGCTACCGCAGCGAGGTCGAGCATCGCGTCGGCCCCGTCCGCCAGCGCGCCCGGGACCGGCGCTTCACCGTGCTGCAGGCCACCCGCGGCTGATCGGGGCGCAGGGGAGCCGCCGCGGCTGATCCGGGCGCGGCTGGTCCGGGCGCGGCTGGTCCGAGCGCGGGGAGCATCCCCGCGGTTCAGGCACCGAAGCGCGCCCGGAGCACCGCCAGCAGGTGCGCGACGAAGCAGTCCGCGTCGACCTCGGTCATCACATCGACGTTCGGCTCCCTGTTCCAGCGGCCCAGCCAGTCGCCGACCGTCTGGCCCCGGGTCAGCGTGCCCTCGAGCTCGACGTCGACGGCGAGCGGAGTGGTCCGCGCGAGCTCCGGCACGAGGGCGTGCGCCGCGACCAGCGGATCGTGCACGTGCGCCATCCAGCCGAAGCCGTCGGCCTCATGGAACTCGAAGTACCAGCGCAGAGCCTCTGCGAGCGCCGTGATCACCGGGTGGTCGGAGATCGTCCGCAGGGCGTCGAGGGTCTCCTGCGTGAAGCGCACGGACTCGGTCGCGTCGAGGGGCGCGAGGACCGGTCTCCGCGGCGCCGAGGCGAAGGCTGCGAGCACGCGCTGGGCGGCCTCGGGGTCCACGGCGATGTTCCACTCGGTGGTGGGCAGGGTGTTGCCGCGGTGGTTGATCGCGCCGCCCATGATGTGCAGTCGCGAGAGCAGGCTCGGCAGCTCGGGTTCGATCTCCAGGGCGAGCGCGAGGTTCGTGTGCGGGCCGAGGACCAGGCCGACGAGCTCACCGGGATGCGCGCGAGCGGCGTCGACCCAGAGCTGCGCCCCGCTGCGGGCATCGACCGCGCGGGTCGTCGCGGGCAGCCGCGCGTGGCCCATGCCCGTGGGGCCGTGGGTGTCCTCGGCCGTCATCAGCTCCTGGGCGAGCGGGGCGTCGGCCCCACGCGCGATCGGGACGTCGAGCCCGAGCATGTCGGCGAGCGCGAGATTGTTGCCGAGCACGTGCTCCGTGGTCACGTTCCCCGCCGTCGAGACGATGCCCGCGAGCTCGACCTCCGGCCTGCTGGCCAGGTACGTCAGGGCGATGGCGTCGTCGATGCCGGTGTCGCAGTCGAGCAGGAGCGGGATGCGAGGGGAGGTCACGGGGTCATCGTACGGGCCGCATCCCGGGAGTCCTGTGGGGACCTGAACGGCGCGCACCCACGA
Source organism: Brachybacterium sp. ACRRE (assembly GCF_022346485.1). Taxonomy (NCBI): domain Bacteria; kingdom Bacillati; phylum Actinomycetota; class Actinomycetes; order Micrococcales; family Dermabacteraceae; genus Brachybacterium; species Brachybacterium sp. ACRRE. Next base: position 47,940 of record NZ_JAKRMO010000009.1, read on the forward strand.
AGTGATCGCAAGAAAGTGCTTGACGAAATGGAAAGTACTTGATGTGATGTACGCATCGGTGGTCGAGAGACCCCGAGCGATGACGCCGCAGCCCCGACCCAGGGCGCGGGAGGACCGAGACGAGAGGAACCAGCCATGAGCACCACGAACGACAGGAACCCGGACACCGTCCCGAGCGGCGCGTCGGGCGCGCCCGACGACCACCGGGCCCGTCGGCTCCTCGCCGAGGCCGAGGGTCGCTCCCGCACCCTTCCGGCCGCGATCCCGGCGGCCTTCATCACCTTCGGCATGCTGTGCGTGATCGGCGCCTTCGCCGTGATCGGGCTGCATCTGGCGGCGCTGGTGCCCGAGTCGGCCGACGTCGCCCCGAACCTGCTCGTGCTCGTGTTCTCCCTGGTCTGGGTGGGGGTCGCGATGGTCCCGCTGTGGATCTTCCGCGACCGCTGGCGCCGCGGGCTCGGCCGTCGCTGGATCGCGCTGATGGCGGTCTGGGGCGTGCTCTGGATCGCCGGGATGTTCCTCGCGACCACGACGCTCGCCTTCGTCATCGCCCCGCTGTTCTTCGTCCTGTTCGTCGTCGCCGTCACCGGTGAGGCGGCGGCCCTGAAGGCGCGGAGCCGTCAGGGAGCCGGGCGCGGGGAGGTGCGGGCGCGATGAGCGCGACCGCGAAGGACCACCCCCGCTTCCGCCTCGAGTCCGAGCTCGCGCACCCGGTGCGGTTCTCGATCGTCGCGGCGCTCGCCTCCGTCGAGTCCATCGCCTTCGGCGAGCTGCGCGACGAGCTGCAGGTCAGCGACTCGGTGCTCTCCAAGCAGATCGCCGAGCTCGAGGGTTCGGGATTCGTGAAGGCCGCGAAGGGATTCGTGGGCAAGCGCCCGCGCACCACCCTCTCGCTCACCAAGGACGGGCTGCGTCGCTGGCGCGATCACCTGGCGAACCTGCGGGCGATCGCGGGGTCGCCCGGGGAGTGAACCGGGGAGAGCCGGGGGAGTCAGGGAGAGACAGGAGGGCGCCGACGGATCGTGGGATCCGTCGGCGCCCTTCCTCGCTCGCGACCTCACGCAGGCGGTCGCGGCGGCACTCGTGCGCTCAGGCGACCAGCGACCCCAGCACCGAGGTGAAGAAGCGACGGCCGTCGGTCCCGGTGCGGGTGCCGCGGCCGGGCTCGTCGGGCCCGAAGCCGGGTTCGACGGCGTGCTCGGGATGCGGCATGAGGCCGACGACGTTCCCGCGCTCGTTGCGGACCCCGGCGATGCCGTGCCGCGAGCCGTTGGGGTTCTCCTCGAAGCCCTCGGGCCCGTGGGTGGCGCCGGCGACGTAGCGGAAGACCACGCGGCCCTCCTCCTCGAGCTGGGCGAGGGTGCGCTCATCGGCCACGTACTGGCCGTCCTGGTTCTTCAGGGGGATGCGGATGACCTCGCCCTCGGCGAACTCCGAGGTCCACGCGCTCGCCGTGCTCTCCACGCGCAGCGGCTGGTCGCGGCATATGAAGGCGCGGTGGGCGTTCTTGATCATCGAGCCGGGCAGCAGGTGCGTCTCGCAGAGGATCTGGAAGCCGTTGCAGATGCCGAGGACCGGCATGCCGCCGTTCGCGGCGTCGACCACGCGGTCCATGACCGGGGCGAAGCGGCTGATGGCGCCCGCGCGCAGGTAGTCGCCGTAGGAGAAGCCCCCGGGCAGGACCACCGCGTCGACGTCCCGCAGGGAGTCCTCGCCGTGCCAGAGCGCGACGGGCTCGCCGCCCACCTGCGCGATCGCGCGCAGCGCGTCGCGGTCGTCCAGGGTGCCCGGGAAGGTGACGACGCCGATGCGCATCAGGCCTGCTCCTCGACGGTCTCGACGGCGACGACGTCCTCGATGACGGGGTTCGACAGCAGCGTCTCGGCGGCTTCGCGGACCCGCGCGAGCGCGGCCTCGTCGGCCGGCCCCTCGAGCTCGAGCTCGAAGCGCTTGCCCTGTCGCACGGAGGCGATCCCCTCGAAGCCCAGCCGGGGGAGGGCGGCGGCGACCGCCTTGCCCTGCGGGTCCAGGATCTCGGGCTTCGGCATGACGTGGACCACGACGCGTGGCATGGGTTCTCCTGTCGGGGTGGCGGGCTCCGGCGGACCAGCGAGAGCGCGCACGTGCGCGCCCGCGCGGCGGTGTGCGAGCCTTCATCCTAGAGGCGCACGGGCCGCGGACGCGCATGGTGTCCGCGGGGCGTCCGCCAGAACGTCGAAGGAGCACATGATGAAGATCCGTCACCTGGGACATTCCTGCCTCGCGGTCGAGACCGGGGGCCTGCGGCTGCTCGTGGACCCCGGTTCGTTCAGCGATCCGGACGCGGTGCTGGCCGCGGGGCCGTACGACGCGGTCGCCATCACCCACCAGCACGCCGACCATGTCGCTCCCGCGCTGCTCGCGCGCGTGCTCGAGGCCTCGCCCGAGGCGCGCGTGCTGGCGGAGCCGCAGACCGCGGCGGGGCTGCGCGGGGAGCGGGAGCTGCCGGGAGGCGCGTTCGAGGGTGCGCTCGGTGCCGATCAGCTCGTCGAACTGCCCGCCGGGGCCGTGGAGACGGTCGGCGAGGTCGAGGTGGGGGCCGTCGGCGGAGAGCACGCGATCATCCACCCGGACATCCCCCGCGTCGGCAACTCGGGCCTCGTCATCTCCGCTCCGGGCGAGCCGCGGCTCGGCGTGACCGGTGATTCCCTCGAGGTGGTGCCGGAGTTCGCGGGCATCGACGTGCTCGCCTTCGCCGTGGTCGCCCCCTGGTCGAAGATGCAGGAGACCATCGATTTCCTGCGTGCGGTGCGTCCGGTGCTTGCGCTTCCGGTGCATGACAGCGTCGTCAGCCCGCAGGGGCGGACGATCTTCATCGCCCAGTCCACGAACCTCGCGCCCGAGGGCACCGAGGTCCGCGACTGGCCCGAGGGCGATCGGGTCGTGGAGGTCACCGCAGCGGGGTGACCGGTTCTCGGGGTGGGACTGGGACGGAGACTGGGACGCGGTGCGGGAGCAGGCCCTGTTCCTCTGTCGGCGTCGCGCCGTTCAGTCGGCGTCGCGTCGTTCACTCGGCGTCGCGCCGTCGGACCGCCGTGCTGGGCACCGGACCCGACTGCTGGGCGCTCAGGCCGACGAGCGGAGGCTTCCCAGGTCGTCGTCGGGCCGGCCGAGAGCGTCGAGCCGGTCGAGCTCATCGAGGATGTCGAGCTCGTCCCAGTCGTCATCGCAGCCGGAGAAGGCCGGGCCGAAGGCGTCCATCGCCGCCTGGTGCATGCGGTCCTCGTCGGAGGCGGAGCGCCCCGCGCAGGGATCGCGCGCGATGAGGCCCTCGACGGGCTCGAGCTCGGGCTCCTCGATGAGAAGGCGCAGGTGAGAGCGGCCTTTCCCGCGGGAATGGCCGTCGACCACGGCGCGATCGAACCAGGGCCGGGGATCCGCGTCCAGCGCGTGCGCCTGCACGGCGATCCGCGACATCGGAAGCCCGGTCTGGGCGCCGGGTGTCACGGTCGCCGTGGCGCCGAGGCGGGAGGTCCAGGTGACGCGGTGGCTGCCGTCCTCGGCGGGAACATGCTCGGCGCTGCCCAGCGTCTCCTTGGTCAGGTTGCAGTGCGCGCACAGCGCCTGTCCGTTGAGCGCGCTGGTCAGCCCGCCCTCGGCGTGGGGGCGGATGTGGTCCGCATGCCGGATCGAGGCGTCGCAGTACGGCCCGCCGCAGAGGATCTCGCGGATGCGCATGTAGCGAGCGAGACCCTGTGGGAAGGCGCGTGAGCGCGACTCCATCGCCACCAGCTCGCCGGTGGTGGGGTGCGTGTACAGCCGGCGCAGCTCGTCGGCCATCCCCTCCTCGGCCTCCAGCAGCTGGAGCGCGCGCCGGTATCGCTCGCCGGGGCTGAGCCCGGCGGCGTCGGTGCCGGAGCGGCCCGCGTCCGGATGCGAAGCGTCGGAGGGGGAGGGGCGGTCGTTCGACGGCTCTGTCGCCGACGACTCCGACCCCGGCGGGCCCTGGGCCCGCAGATCCTCCGCGGGCGCGGCGCCCCGCGCCGCGCGCAGGTGCGCCGTGATCGCGTCGACCTGCTGCGTGCGGCGCTGCGCGGGCGTCTCGAGGTCCGTGAGGTCCGCGATCGCGTCCGGCAGTGGGAGGTCCTCGTCGAGGGTCGGCTGCTCGGACTCGGCCTGCTGCGGATCGCCGAGCAGGGAATGATGCGCCCGCTCGCGTCGGGTATCGATGTCCTGGCCGAGCACGTGGTCGCGCACCTGGCCGGCGTCGATCACTCCGTAGCCCTCGATCATGGCGGGCTCGCCGTGCGCGGGGGAGAAGAGGGCGCGCTCGGAGATGACGACGCCGATCTGCAGCGTCACCGGATCCACGGTGCCGTGGCGGCCCAGGATCGTGTCGGAGAGCAGATCGGCCATGAGCTGGCCGTGCGTGCGGTCATCGCCGGCGGCGCGCATCTTCTCCGCCTCGAGCGAGAGCCGCCGACGGATCGCCTGGCAGTCGAGCCCCGAGAGATGCGCCGTCACGGTGCCCATCCCGTGCGCTCCGGCGCGCACGGTCACGGATCGCTCCTGCTCGGCGCGACGGCGGCGGCGCGGAGCGCCCCGCGGATCGAGGGTCTGTGCGAGCGCATCGACCTCCCGGGACCAGCGCGAGGTGCTCGCGCCCTCGAGGTCAGGCAGGTGCTGGTCCAGGACCTCGTCGACCTCGCAGCGGAGATCCGGCTGGACCGGACCGGCCGCACGGCCGATCGCGTAGGCGGACTCGGAGGTGATCGCACCGGTCGCGAGGGCCTCGAACATGCGCGGCATCTCCCGGACCAGGCGCTCCCCGGCGCGCAGGCGGCGGGAGGCCAGGGCGGGGGAGATGCGCGATGCCATCCGGACCTCGTCGGCGGTGCGGCGGCCCTGGTCGCGGGCGGGCGCGCCCTCGGCGATGTCCTGACCGCGCACGGCGGTGTCGAGTGCGGTCATGGTCCGCATCTCGAGCGCGGAGAGCGCCGAGTGCGCGCGGTCGATCACGGAGAGGATCTGCGAGAGCGCTGCGGCATCGAGGCCGGATCCGGTGCCCGTGAAGGACGCGTCGGTCGAGAGCGCGACCCGGCCGAGCGCGTCGGCGACGGCACCGAGGTCGAGGACCCGCTCGTGGGTGGAGGCGCCCGCGTCAGCGGTCTGCGGAAAGTCGGTCAAGGGGACCTCGGTCGAGGCGACGGGACGGGGATGCAGGAGCACCCGACCGTCGGCCGTGACCGAGGCCGAGGGGGCGGTGGTCATCCCGCTGCTCCTCGGCGCCCGCGCGGTCGCCGCGCTCCGGTCTTCCTCGTCCATGCACCCATGCTCCTCGGGGGCACCGACATACGAAGCGCCGAGGACGGGGATGCGAAATGTGAACTACGTCACATACCTGAAGTTGCTGGAGCGGCGTCAGGGGAGGGCGACCTGGGAACGGAACGACGTGGGAGTCGAGCGATTCGGGGCGTGCGGGACGAGGAGGTGAAGCGGGCGGCGGTCTGACTGGCGCGCCTCTCGCTCACCTCCCATTCCTCATCCCTCGGAGGCGAACTCCCGGCCGGTCAGGCGCTCGAACGCCTCGACGTAGCGGTCGCGGGTCTGCGCGACCACGTCGGCCGGCAGCTCCGGGGGCTCCTGGCCGGAGGTCCGGTCCCAGCCGGAGGCGTCGGAGGTCAGCCAGTCGCGCACGAACTGCTTGTCGAGGCTGGGCTGGGCGAGGCCCTCGCGGTAGGCGTCGGCCGACCAGAAGCGCGAGGAATCAGGGGTGAGCACCTCGTCGCCGAGCGTGAGCGTCCCGTCGGCCCGCGAGAAGCCGAACTCGAGCTTCGTGTCCGCGAGCAGGATCCCGCGCTCGGCCGCGATCTGCTGCGCGCGCACATAGACGGCGCGCGTGAGCTCGTCCAGCCGGTCCACGAGCTCGCCGCCCAGGCGCTCGCGCGCCTGGTCGACGGTGATGTTCTCGTCATGCTCCCCCTGCTCGGCCTTGGTCGACGGGGTGAACAGAGGGCGCGGCAGGCGCGAGGCCTCCACGAGGCCCGCAGGCAGCGCGTGGCCGCCCACGGCGCCGTCGCGCTCGTAGTCCGCGCGGCCCGAGCCCGTGAGGTAGCCGCGCACCACGCACTCGAGCGGGACCATGTCCAGCGCGCGGCAGCGCAGAGCGCGGCCGCGCACCTGCTCGGGGACGTCCTCGGCCGAGAGCACATGGTTCGGGACGATGTCCGCCAGCTGCTCGAACCAGAACAGCGAGATCCCTGTGAGCACGCGTCCCTTGTCGGGGATGCCGGGGGCGAGGGAGAAGTCGTACGCGCTGATGCGGTCGGTCGCGACCACGAGCACCTCGCGAGCCTCGGCGAGGTCCTCGCCCGCGGGCACGTAGAGCTCGCGGACCTTGCCGCTCACCACGTGGTCCCAGCCCGGCAGGACCGGGGCGGTGATCAGCGGCGCGGAGCGCGGGGCGTGGTCCGGGGCCGACGGGACCTCCGAGGCCGACGGGTTCATGCTCCCGCCGCCTCTGACCCGGCCGCCTCGTCCGCGGCGCCCTCAGACCTGCCCGCCTCGTCCGCGGCGGCCTGCTGCGCGATGTCGGTGCGGTGGTGCGAGCCGGGCAGGTCGATCCGGTCGATGCCCGCGTAGGCGATCGTCCTCGCGGCCTCGAGCGTCGGCCCGACGCCGACGACCGAGAGCACGCGCCCGCCGGAGCTCACCAGGTGGCCCTCGGGGTCGACGTCGGTGCCGGCGTGGATCACGACCGCGCCCTGCGCGGCCGCCTCGTCGAAGCCGGAGATGTGGTCACCGGTCCGGGGGCGACGGGGATAGCCGGGGGCCGCGAGGACCACGGTCACCGCGGCGTCGTCGGACCAGGTGGGCTCGGCGACGGCGCCCAGGTCGCCGCGCGCGGCCGCGAGCAGCAGCTCGCCGAAGGGGCTGGTGAGGCGCTCGAGGACGACCTGCGTCTCCGGGTCGCCGAAGCGCGCGTTGAACTCCACCACGCGCACGCCGCGAGCGGTCAGCGCGAGGCCGCAGTAGAGGATGCCGACGAAGGGCGTGCCGCGTCGGGCGAGCTCGTCGATCGTGGGCTGGGCGACGGTCGCGACGACCTCGCGGGCCAGGTCCGCATCAGCCCAGGGCAGGGGCGAGTAGGCGCCCATGCCGCCCGTGTTCGGACCCTCGTCGCCGTCGAGCGCGCGCTTGAAGTCCTGCGCGGGCGCGAGCGGCACCACGCGCGTTCCGTCGCTCACGCAGAAGAGGGAGACCTCGGGGCCGTCGAGGTACTCCTCGACGACGACGGATCCGCCGGCGCCGATGACGGCGCGGCCGTGCGCGATCGAGTGCTCGATGTCGTCGGTGACCACGACGCCCTTGCCCGCGGCGAGGCCGTCGGCCTTCACCACGAAGGGCACGTCGCGCAGCGGGTTCACCCGGTCCAGGCCCGCGAGCACCTCGTCGCCGGAGGAGACGGACACGGAGCGGGCCGTGGGCACGCCCGCGGCCTCCATGATCTCCTTCGCCCAGGTCTTCGACCCCTCGAGGCGGGCCGCCTGCGCGGACGGGCCGAAGACGGCGATGCCGTCCTCGCGCAGCACGTCCGCGAGGCCCGCCACCAGCGGCGCCTCGGGACCCACGACGACCAGGTCGACCTCGAGCTCGCGGGCGAGGGCCAGGAGGCCCTCGTGGTCGTCGAGCGCGACGTCGTGGCAGGTCGCGTGGTCGCCGATGCCGGGGTTCCCGGGAGCGGCGTGGAGGACCGGGGCAGGGGAGTCGCGGGAGAGGCGGCGCACGATGGCGTGCTCGCGGCCCCCGGAGCCGATGACGAGGATCTTCACGCGGCACACCCTACCGGCCGACCGGTGACCGGCCCGGGGCGGTGCCGGGGAGCGGGACGACTACGCTCGCTCCCATGCGTCTGCGCCTCGATCTCGCCTACGACGGCACCGACTTCCACGGCTGGGCCGCCCAGCCCGGGCAGCGCACCGTGCAGGGGGTGCTCGAGGAGGCGCTGCAGCGCGTGACGCGCACGGAGGTGCAGGTCACTGTCGCCGGGCGCACCGATGCAGGGGTCCACGCCCAGGGGCAGGTCACCCACCTCGACCTCCCGGACCGGGCGGTCGCGGCGCTTCCCGGGCGCAGCGACCGCGCTCCGGCCGACGCCCTCGTCGCGCGCCTGAGAGGAGTGCTGCCGGCGGACGTCGTCGTCCGCTCCGCGCGCGAGGTCCCCGAGGCCTTCGACGCGCGCTTCGGGGCGCTCGCCAGGGTGTACCGCTACCGCATCTCAGACGGGCCGCTCGTCCACGACCCGCTGCGGCGCGACGTGCTGCGCCATCGGCGCGCGCTCGACGTCGACGCCATGGGGGAGGCGAGCGCGGCCCTCCTCGGGGAGCATGACTTCCTGTCCTTCTGCCGCCCCCGCGAGGGCGCGACCACGATCCGCACCCTGCGCGAGCTCTCCTGGCAGCGACCCGGCGAGGGCCGGCGCGACCAGCACCTGGTGGTCGCGACCGTCCGGGCCGATGCCTTCTGCCACCACATGGTGCGCTCCCTGGTGGGCGCGATGCTCGCCGTCGGCGAGGGTCGACGGGGCACCGACTGGCCGCTCGAGATCCTCCGCGCCCGCACCCGCGAGGCGGCGACCCGCACGGCGCCCGGGGCCGCCCCGATGGCACCGCCGGAGGGGCTCACTCTCGAGAGCGTTGAGTACCCGGCCGACGGCGATCTCGCCGCGCAGGCGGAGGCGGCCCGACGGCTGCGCGGATGACGGCCCGGCGGCTGCGCGGGAGACGGCCCGGCGGCCGCGCGGGCGACAGCTCGGAGTGGAATCGACCACAGCGAGCGTTCTCGCAGGTCGGCAGGCACGCGCGGCATTGACCGGCCCTCATCCGCCCGGCTATCATGGCGAGTCGTCGTGCCCAGATGTGCACCCGAACCGCAGCCGAAGCTCACGCCGGCGCGAGCAGGGGTCCTCACACACATCGAGGGTCTCACCGTCAGCAGCGATCCGCGCTTCATCACCGCGGCCCGCGACCGACGGGGCGGGATCCAGGCGCGACGAGACGGCCATGCTTTAACCGAAGGAAGCGTGTCCACGGTCCAGATCGAATCGTGCCCCCGGGGGGCGTGCATCCGCGCGCCCCTGATCCATGCGGGGCACACACGACGAGAGAAGAAGGCACGAGTGCGTACGTTCACCCCGAAGCCCGACGATGTCGAGCGCTCCTGGTACGTCATCGACGCAACGGATGTCGTCCTCGGCCGGCTCGCTTCCCAGGCTGCTCAGCTCCTGCGGGGAAAGCACAAGCCGGTCTTCGCACCCCACGTGGATGCAGGCGACTTCGTCATCATCATCAACGCTGACAAGGTTGCCCTGACCGGCAACAAGCGCGAGGCCAAGCTGGCATACCGCCACTCCGGCTACCCGGGCGGCCTCCGCGCCATCCCCTACTCCGAGCTCCTCGAGACCTACCCCGAGCGCGCGGTCGAGAAGGCTGTCCGCGGGATGCTCCCGAAGAACAAGCTGGCGACCCAGCAGCTCAAGAAGCTCAAGGTCTACGCCGGCCCGGAGCACCCCCACAAGGCACAGCAGCCCACCGAATTCACCTTCGACCAGGTGGCGCAGTAAGCGGGCGCGCCCCGCGCTCGCCCTGCCGCACGGAACATACTGAGGAGAACCGTGACAGAGACCACCGAGACCGTCGAGACCCTCGACGAGACCCCGACCAACTTCACGACCGAGTCCACCGCTGAGGCGGCTGTCGGCACCGGCCAGTCGATCACCGCCCCCGGTGGCGGCACCGGTCGCCGCAAGCAGGCCGTCGCCCGCGTCCGCCTGGTGCCCGGCACCGGCACCTGGACCGTGAACGGCCGCAGCCTCGAGGAGTACTTCCCGAACAAGGTGCACCAGCAGGAGGTCAACGAGCCCTTCAAGGTGCTCGACCTCCAGGGCCGCTTCGACGTCGTCGCCCGCATCAACGGCGGCGGCGCCTCCGGCCAGGCCGGCGCCCTGCGCCTGGGCGTGGCCCGCGCGCTCAACGAGATCGACCGGGACAACAACCGTCCCGCGCTCAAGAAGGCCGGCTTCCTGAGCCGCGACGCCCGCGTCATCGAGCGCAAGAAGGCCGGTCTCAAGAAGGCCCGCAAGGCCCCGCAGTACTCGAAGCGCTGATCGACCCGATCACCGCGATCGACGCGGAGAGCCCCGGCCCTGCTGCCGGCTCCGCACCGAAGAACCCCGTCACCTGCTGGTGGCGGGGTTCTTCGCGTCGCGGGTGGGTGGGGGAACGCGGGGAGCGCCGCGCCGGCCCCTACTCGAGCAGTTCGCGGATGTCCTGCGCGGTGATCCCCGAGCGGAACGCCTTCCCGCCGTCGGTCAGGGAGTCGAAGAGGGCTGCCTTGCGCTGCTGCAGGGCGAGGACCTTCTCCTCGATCGTGTCCTCGGCGACCATCCGGAACACCATCACCTGGCGCTCCTGGCCGATGCGGTGGGCGCGATCGACGGCCTGGTTCTCCGCCGCCGGGTTCCACCACGGATCCAGCAGGAACACGTAGTCGGCCTCCGTGAGGGTCAGGCCGAAGCCGCCCGCCTTCAGCGAGATGAGGAAGACCGGCGCATCGCCCTCGCGGAACTCCCGCACGGCGGCGTCGCGATCGCGGGTCGAGCCGTCCAGGTAGCTGAAGTCGACCCCTCGCATCGTGAGCTCGTCGGCCACGTGCCGCAGGTGGGAGGTGAACTGGCTGAACAGCAGCACCCGGTGGCCGTCGCCCAGGACCTCCTCGAGGCGGTCGAAGAGCGCCTCGAGCTTCGAGCTCGGCACATCGCCGTGGGCCTCGGCATCGACGATCGACGGGTCCAGCGCCATCATCCGCAGCAGGGTCAGGGAGCGGAAGACGATGAAGCGATTGCGATCGAGGTCCGTGTCGATGAGGCCGAGCACCTTCTTGCGCTCTCGCTGGAGCACCGAGTCGTAGAGTGCCCTGTGCTCGGGGCCCAGCTCGACCTTCACGACCTGCTCCTGCTTCTCGGGGAGCTCGGAGGCGACCATCTCCTTGGTGCGCCGCAGCATGAACGGCCGCAGCCGGGAGCGCAGCACGTCCATCCGCTCGGGGTGCTCGCCGCTCTCGATGGGCAGGGTGAAGCGCTGGCGGAACCCGATCGCGGGGCCCAGCAGGCCGGGCGCGGCGATCTCGAGGATCGACCACAGGTCGTCCAGGGAGTTCTCCATCGGCGTGCCGGTGATCGCGAGGTGGAAGGAGGCGCGCACGTTCTTCGCCGCCTGGTGCGTGCGCGAACGGCGGTTCTTCACGAACTGCGCCTCGTCGAGCACGAGCCCCTGGAACTGCTCGCGCGCGAACTCGTCGTCATCGATGCGCAGCACGGTGTAGCTCGTGACCACGAGGTCCGCGCCGCGCACCGTCTCGGCGAGGTCCTCGCCGCGGGCGCGGGACGTGCGGTCGACGATCCGCACGTCGAGGTCGGGGGCGAAGCGCTCGGCCTCCGCCCGCCACACCGGGAGCACGGAGGACGGCGCGACGACGAGGAACGGCGGCGGCGTGTCGGAGACCGAGCCGTCGGCCCCGTCGACGACGACCGGAGCGCTCTCGCGCGCGTGGGCGATGAGGGCCAGGGTCTGCACGGTCTTGCCCAGGCCCATGTCGTCGGCCAGCACCCCTCCCAGCCCGTGACGGAAGAGGAAGGCGAGCCAGGAGAATCCGTCGCGCTGGTAGTCGCGCAGGTCCGCCGTGAGGGCGCGGGGGAGCGGGGGCGGGGTCAGGTCGCCCGCGTCCTGCAGGGCGCCGACGGTGCGCTCCCACTCCGCGCTCGCCTCGGCGGACTCCGCGATCTCCTCGAGGTCCTCCCACATGCCGACCTGGAAGCGGCTGATGGACTGCTGCTGCGGGTCCCACTCGGCGAGGGCCTCGCCCTCGGCGATGAGCTCGCGCAGGGCGTCGAAGGCGGGGTTGTCCAGGGAGAAGTACGTCTTGTCCGGGAGCATGATCCGGGTCCTGCCCTGCGCGAGCGCGACGAACAGGGTGGGGAAGGGGATCTGCCGGCCGTCGATGGTGATCTCGAAGCCCAGGTCGAACCAGTCGTGCTTGCCGGGGGACTGCTGCTGGGCGATGCGCACCTTCGGGGCGCCGTCGAGCTCGCGGTAGGCGTGGCGGGTGCCGACGATCTCGGTGCGCACGTGCGGAAGCTCGCCGAGCTCGTCGAGCACGTGCTCCGAGAAGCGGGCCGTGTCCGGGCCGCTCAGCTGCTCGGGGGCGTCGCCCCCGGCCGTCGGCCACAGGGACCGCACCCGGGCGAGCACCTCGTCCTCGTGGGCCACGTCGCGGCGCACGCCCTGGCGCTGGTCCATGGGCAGGGTGCGGGCCGGGTCGTGGTAGCGCCAGGTCCAGGTGAGCGAGAGGCGGTCGTCGGGGGCGTAGGCGGCGGCCAGGTGCAGGGTCGCGGGCTCGATCGCCGGCATCTCGACGCTGCCGTCGCTGCTGGTCACGCGCGTGACCGTGCGCAGGCGCGGGTAGGCGTCCTCGAGGAAGTCCTCGCGGTCCTCTCCAGGCACGACGAGCGGCTCGGGCCGCTGGAAGAGGCGCTGCAGGGCCGTCGGGATCGGGGAGCCGACGGGCGCGATGCGCGCCGAGAAGCCCGTGGCGCGCGGGCGCGAGCCGTCGTCCGTCGGCGCCGAGGGGTCGTCCAGGGCGATCACGCCCGCGGTGCCCAGCGGCCGGGCCTGCGCGACGTCCTGGCCCTCGAGGGTGATGCGGGGGAGGACCTGGAGGTCGCTGCCGCCCTCGGGGATGCGCAGGTCCACCTCGACCGCGCCGACGGACGCCAGCTCGATCGCGCGCAGGCCGTCGCCCGGCAGGAACTCGACGCCGGCGTCGCGGGCGTAGGCGAGGGACTGCCAGATCAGCGGGGAGCCGATGGAGTTCAGCCAGAGGTGCTCGATCGAACCGCTCGCGTACGAGCGCTCGGCCGTGGCGGAGGCGAACATGCGGGTCAGGGCCTCGGCGTGGCCCGTGTGGTAGGCGCGGCCGGCCATCCGGAACTCGAAGGTGCGCCAGGAGAGCCCGCCCTTGATCCAGGTGCCCTTGCGCCCCATCGTCATCGGCCGCAGGCCCAGCCAGAGGTCGCCGCCCTCGGCGAGCAGCGCGGGGGTCGCGGCCTCGCGGCGCAGGCGGGAGACCCCGGGACCCACCCGCGAGACCTCGAGGTCGAAGCGGATGGCGAGGGGCTGGGGGACCTCCTCGCTCGGGGACTCGGTGAGCAGGGGGCGCAGCACGCTGCGCCACTCGGCGGGCGTCTCGCGCCTCTCCTCGGCCGCGCCGAGGTCGTCGAGGTGGTAGAGCACCGCGGCGACGTGCTTGCAGTCCGCGCCGATCGGGCACGAGCAGCGGGAGCGGCGGGGGCGCCACAGCCCGCCCGGCTCGGCGGGCAGGAAGCGGCGGGAGACCGCGTCCTCCTCGTACTCGGCGAGGGTGACGACCGTGCGATAGGGGGAGCCCGCGCTGCCCTGGACGTCGGCCGAGACGGTCCCGCTGTCGGCGTCCCAGATGAGATCCTCGACGCGGCCCTCGCGGGCGTAGGCGAGACCGTGGCCCGCGGCCCGGCTCCCCACCTGGTGGGTGATCACCGTGGGCGGCACGTGGGGCAGCAGGTCCGCAGTGGGCATACCCTCCAGGCTACTGCCGCACGGGCTCCCGCGGCGCCCGTCCACAGCGAGCGACGCGCCACGTCGGGGGCGTCGCCCAGAGGACCGCGAGCCCATCGCGGTACCCTGCCCGAGCGGCGCCTCGCGCCGGCACCCGGCTTCCAGCATCCATTCCGAGGAGACCCCTGTGGCACGACTGTTCGGCACCGACGGGGTGCGCGGCACCGCGAACGTGGACATCACCGCGGAGCTCGCGGTCGACCTCTCGGTCGCCGCCGCCCACGTGCTCGCGACCTTCGGCGCCTTCGACGGCGCCCGCGCCCGGGCGATCGTGGCCCGCGACACCCGCCCGTCGGGCGACTTCCTGAGCGCGGCCGTCTGCGCGGGCCTCGCCTCCGCGGGCGTCGACGTCGAGGACGCCGGGATCCTCCCCACCCCCGGGCTCGCGCATCTCGTGAAGACCTCGGGCGCGGACCTCGGCGTGATGATCTCCGCCTCCCACAACCCCTCGGCCGACAACGGCATCAAGTTCTTCGCGCGCGGCGGCACCAAACTGCCCGACGAGGTCGAGGACGCGATCGAGGCCCGCCTCGGCGAGCAGTGGCAGCGGCCCCTGGACACCGAGGTCGGCACCATCCGCGACTACGGCGGCGCGGTCGAGCAGTACGTCGAGCACCTGGTCTCGACGCTCGACGGCCCGCTGACCGGACTCACCGTCGTCGCCGACTGCGCGAACGGCGCCGCCTCCGAGACCGCGCCCGCCGCCCTGCGCGGCGCCGGCGCGACCGTGCACGTGATCGGCGATCGCAGCGACGGCAAGCAGATCAACGAGGACTGCGGCTCGACGCACCTCGAGAAGCTGCAGGCGGCCGTCGTCGAGCACGGGGCGGATGTCGGCGTGGCCTTCGACGGCGACGCCGATCGCTGCCTCGCGGTCGACGCCGCGGGGCGGGAGATCGACGGCGACCAGATCATGGCGATCCTCGCCCTGGACCTCAAGGAGCGCGGGCAGCTGCACGACGACGTCCTCGTCGTCACCGTGATGAGCAACCTGGGCCTGAAGATCGCCATGAAGGAGCACGGGATCACCCTCGGGCAGACCTCCGTGGGGGACCGCTACGTGCTCGAGGAGATGAACCTGGGCGGCTACTCGCTGGGCGGGGAGCAGTCCGGGCACGTGATCATGGCCGCGCACGCCACCACCGGCGACGGCGAGCTGACCGCCCTGCACCTGCTGCAGCGCATCGCCACGACCGGCCGCAGCGCGCGCGAGCTGGCCGACGTCATGACCCGTCTCCCGCAGGCGCTCATCAACGTCAAGGGGGTCGACAAGGCCCGTGCCTCGATCGACCGGGGCGTGCTCGACGCGGTCGCTGCGGCCGAGGCCGAGCTCGGCGAGAGCGGCCGGGTGCTGCTGCGTCCCTCGGGCACCGAGCCCGTGGTGCGCGTGATGGTCGAGGCCCCGAGCGACGAGGTCGCGACCACGGCCGCCGAGAAGCTCGCGGCGGTCGTGCGCGAGCGCCTCTCACTGAGGGCCTGAATGCTCTGAGGGCCCGAGGGAGGGGGCCGTCGGGTTGTCCCGTCGGCCCCCTCTCCGTCCTCCCGCGGCTCTCAGACCCTGCGCAGCAGGACGCTGCGCACGCGGTGCTCGGCGTCCTTGCGCAGCACGAGGTCCGCCCGGCCGCGCGTGGGGGCGACGTTCTCCACGAGGTTCGGACCGTTGACGTCGTCCCAGATCTGCTCCGCGGTCGCGCGCGCCTCCTGGTCGGTCAGGCGCGAGTAGCGGTGGAAGTAGGAGCGCGGATCGGAGAAGGCGGTCTGCCGCAGACGCAGGAAGCGCTCGATGTACCAGCGGCGGATGTCCTCGGTGCGCGCGTCGACGTAGACGGAGAAGTCGAAGTAGTCGGAGACCGCGACGCCCAGGCGGCCGTCGCTGCGCGGCCGCGGAGGCTGCAGCACGTTGAGGCCTTCGATGATGAGCACGTCGGGACGCTCCACGACCACCTTCTGATCGGGCACGATGTCGTAGACGAGGTGGGAGTAGACGGGCGCCTCGACGCGCTCGGTGCCCGCCTTGACCTCCGCGACGAAGCGCAGCAGTGCCTTGCGGTCGTAGCTCTCGGGGAAGCCCTTGCGATGCAGGATGCCGCGGGCCTCGAGCTCCGCCGTCGGCAGCAGGAACCCGTCGGTCGTCACCAGCTGCACGTTCGGGGTGTCGGGCCGGCGCGCCATGAGCTCGCGCAGCAGGCGACCGGTCGTGGACTTGCCGACCGCGACGGAGCCCGCCACGCCGATCACGTAGGGCGTGCGCTGCAGGCCCTGGTGGAGGAAGCCGCTGCGCGCCCGTCGCAGCTCCTGCGCGGAGCCGACCTGGATGTTGAGCAGGTGCGTGATGGGGCGGTAGACCGCGTCGATCTCCGCGAGGTCCAGCTTGTCGCCCAGCCCCCGCAGCTTCTCGGCGTCCTCGGCGGTCAGGGGGAGGGGCGTCTGGTCCGACAACCGGGCCCAGTCCTCGCGGCGGATCTCGTCGAAGGGGGTGAACGATCCGTGGACCGCATGGGATCTCATGGTCAGCCATTGTTCCATCGGCCGCGGGGCCCGCGGGCGCGAATGGCCGGGTCGCGGAGGCGAACGGTGGGGCACGGGGACCCGACGGACGCGGACGAGCGGCACCGCATGACCGTTCCGCTCAGGACCGCGCAGGGGTCGGTGCGCGAATCTGACAGGTCGTGAGCACTCCCCGTCAGGGCCGTGCACGGGCCCCGGCGAAGGTGAGCGAGGCCTCCCTCGGACCCGCGCCGCAGGGGGCGCCGAGGGGTCCGCGCCCGCTAGCGTCGGGGCCATGTGTGGAATCGTCGGCTACGTGGGCTCCGCCCCCGCCTCCCCCTCTCCCCGTCCCCTCGAGGTCGCCCTCCAGGGCCTCGCGCGCCTCGAGTACCGCGGCTACGACTCCGCGGGCATCGCGGTGATCGACGACGGCTCGGTCCGTGTCGCCAAGCGCGCCGGGAAGCTGCAGAACCTGCGCGACGCGCTCGCGGGCGAGGAGGACACCACCTCCCCGGTCGCGATCGGCCACACCCGCTGGGCCACGCACGGCGCCCCCACCGACGGCAACGCCCACCCCCACCTGGGCGGGAAGCACGACGAGCTCGCCCTCGTGCACAACGGCATCATCGAGAACTTCGCGGCCCTGCGCGCCGAGCTCGAGGCCGAGGGCTTCGCGTTCCGCTCCGAGACCGACTCCGAGGTCGCGGCGCACCTGGTCGCCCGCGAGATGCAGGGCACCGGTGACCTCACCGACGCGATGCGCGCGGCCGTCGCCCGCCTCGAGGGCGCCTTCACGCTCCTCGCGGTGCATCGCGACGCCCCCGACCGCGTGGTCGCCGCCCGCCGCAACTCCCCGCTCGTCGTCGGCCTCGGAGAGGGCGAGAACTTCCTGGGCTCCGACGTCGCCGCCTTCGTGGACTCCACCCGCGAGGCCCTCGAGATCGGCCAGGACCAGATCGTCACCGTCACCGCGGACGAGGTCGTCGTCACCACCTTCGAGGGCGAGCTCGTGCCCGAGCCCAAGCGCTTCACCATCGAGTGGGACGTGACCGCGGCGCAGAAGGGCGGCCACGACTCCTTCATGGCCAAGGAGATCCACGAGCAGGCCACCGCCGTCGCCGACACCCTGCGCGGACGCATCGAGTCCGGGAAGCTCCACCTCGACGAGATGAGCATCGACCCCTCGGTGCTGCGCAGCGTCGACAAGATCATCGTCGTCGCCTGCGGCACTGCCGCGAACGCCGGCAACGTCGCCAAGTACGCGATCGAGCACTGGTGCCGCATCCCCACCGAGGTCGAGCTCGCCCACGAGTTCCGCTACCGCGATCCGATCGTCACCGAGAAGACCCTCGTGGTCGCGATCTCCCAGTCCGGCGAGACCATGGACACCCTGATGGCCATGCGCCACGCGCAGGAGCAGGGGGCCAAGGTCGTGGCCATCTGCAACACGCACGGCTCGACCATCCCGCGCGAGGCCGACGCCGCGCTCTACCTGCACGTCGGCCCCGAGATCGCTGTCGCCTCCACCAAGGCGTACCTGGGGCAGATCACGGCCTGCTACCTGCTGGGCCTCTACCTCGCGCAGGTGCGCGGGAACCTCTACCCCGACGAGATCGCCGCGCTCATGGAGGACCTCGACCAGCTGCCCGCGCAGGTGCAGCGCGTCCTCGACGACGCCGAGCAGGTGGGCGACCTCGCCCGCGCCATGGCCGACGTCTCCAGCGTGCTGTTCCTGGGCCGGCACGTCGGCTACCCGACCGCCCTCGAGGGCGCGCTCAAGCTCAAGGAGATCGCCTACATCCACGCCGAGGGCTTCGCCGCCGGCGAGCTCAAGCACGGGCCGATCGCCCTCGTGGAGGAGGGGCAGCCGGTCTTCGTGATCGTGCCCTCGCCGCGCGGCCGCGACTCCCTGCACTCGAAGGTCGTCTCGAACATCCAGGAGGTGCGCGCCCGCGGGGCCCGCACCCTCGTGATCGCCGAGGACGGCGACGACGACGTGCTCCCGTACTCCGACGTGGTGCTGCGCGTGCCCGCGACCCGGACCCTGTTCGCGCCCCTGCTCACGGTGATCCCGCTGCAGATCTTCGCGTGCGAGCTCGCCGCCGCCAAGGGCCTGGACGTCGACCAGCCGAGGAACCTCGCGAAGTCCGTCACCGTCGAGTGAGGCGCGGGGCCGGGCTCCCGCTCTGCTGCTGCACTGCTCCCGCACTGCGCCCGCACGGCGCCCGCTCCGCTCCCGCGCACGTTTCGATGTGATACTGCCGGGGTGACCCCCGCACAGCTCCCGCCGTCCTCGCGCGCCTTCGCGCCGCGCGAGGACGGCGTCGTCGTCGGCGTGGGCGTCGATGTCGTGGGCATCGCCCGCCTCGACGCCCTCGCCGCTCGCACGCCCGCCCTGCTCGATCGTCTGCTCGCGCCGTCCGAGCGCGGGCTCTCGCCCGCCTCGCGTGCGGCCCGCGTCGCCGCGAAGGAGGCGGTGGGCAAGGCGCTCGGCGCCCCCGGCGACTACTCGTGGCAGGACGTGACCGTCGAGCGCACCGCGGCCGGCCGGCCCTACCTGGTCCTCACCGGGGCGACCCTCGCCGCCGCCGAGCGCCAGGGCGTCGCCCACCTGCACCTCTCCCTCTCCCACGACGCCGATGTCGCGACCGCCGTGGTCGTCGCCGAGCGCGGCACCGCACCCCGGACGGTGCCCGCATGATCCGCGCGTTCACCGCCGATCAGGTGCGCGCCGCCGAGGCGCCGCTGCTCGGGGCGGGGGAGCCGCTCATGCAGCGCGCGGCGTTCGCGCTCGCGCAGCGGGCTCTCGTGCATCTGCGCGGGGGTCGCGAGGGCAGTGCGGGACAGAGGGACGCGGGGCCGACGGGGGCCCGGACCGCCGCCGGCGCGCGCGTGCTCGTGCTGGCCGGGGCGGGGGACAACGGCGGCGACGGCCTGTTCGCCGCCGCCCTGCTGCGTCGCCGCGGGGTCGCCGCCGACGCGCTCGCCGTCCTCGGACGCCACCACGAGGACGGGGCCGTGGCGCTGCGCGCGAGCGGCGGGCGTGTCTTCACGCGCCTCGACGAGCTCCCCGCGCGGGGCCCGATCTCCCTCGTACTCGATGCGATCACCGGCATCGGAGGGCGTCCCGAGCTCTCGCCCGCGCTGCGCGAGCTGCTGGATGCGGTGCGCGACTTCCATGCTCCCGTTCTCGCGGTCGACGTGCCGAGCGGCATCGACGCGACGACCGGCGCCGCCGATCCCGGTGCGCTCGCGGCCCGCGAGACCGTCACCTTCGGGGCCGTGAAGACGGGTCTGCTGCTGCCCGGCGGCGCCGACCTCGCCGGGACCGTGCACCTCGTGGACATCGGCCTGGGCCCGCACCTGCCCGAGCGCCCCGCCCTCGAGCGCCTGGAGACGGCCGACGCCGCGGCGCTCTGGCCCACGCCGGGCCGCGGGGACGACAAGTACTCGCGCGGCGTCGTCGAGATCGCCGCCGGCTCGGAGACCTATCCCGGTGCCGCGGTGCTCTCGGTCAGCGGCGCCGCCCGGGCGGGAGCGGGCATGGTGCGCCTGGACGCCCCGCGCAGCGTGCTCGACCTCGTGCTCGCCCGTCGGCCCGAGGTCGTCGGGGGCGAGGGGAAGCACCAGGCCCGCGTGGTCGGCTCCGGCGTTCCCGAGGACGATCCGCGCCTCGCGCGCGCCCTCGAGGACCTGCGCACCGGGCACCGGCCCCACGAGCGGACGCGACTGCCCGGCGTCGTCGACGCGGGGGCCCTCGGCGCCGTGGGCACGGGCGACGGGGACCGCGGGGGAGACGGGAATGGGGACGGCGCGCTCAACGGGTTCCACCCCGGCGTCGTGCTCACCCCGCACGCCGGGGAGGCCGCGCGGCTCGCGCGGGCGCTGGGCACCGACCCCGAGCAACCCGCGCCGGATCTCGCCCGCGCGCTCGCCGAGGCCACCGGGGCGACCGTCCTGCTCAAGGGAGCTGTGACGATCATCGCCCCGTCGGATCCTTCGGAGCCCCTGCTGAGCCAGGACGACGCGACCTCGCAGCTCGCCACCGCGGGCGCTGGCGACGTGCTCGGCGGAGTGCTCGGATCCCTGCTCGCGGCGGGTCTGCCCGGACCGCACGCCGCCGCGCTCGCGGCCCTCGTGCACGGCCGCGCGGCCCGTGACGCGGCCCTCGGAGGAGCGGCGCCGATCGCCGCCCTGGACGTCGCCGAGCACCTCCCGCGCGCCGTCGCGACTATCCTTGCCGGGGCCGACCGGAGACCGCCGGCCGACGAGGCAGGAGGAGCATGAGCATCCCGATCCCCGCAGAGGATCCTCGGCACGTGCCCAACAGGGCCGTCGTGGACACCTCGGCGATCACGCACAACACGCGTGTGATCGCCGATTCGCTGCGCGAGCACACCGCGCTGATGGCCGTGGTCAAGGCCGACGGCTACGGGCACGGCATGCTCAGCGCCGCCCGAGCGGCCGTCGCCGGGGGAGCGACCTGGCTGGGCGTCGCCCATCCGGCCTCCGCCCTGGCGCTCTCCCGCGCCGGCATCGAGGTGCCGATCTTCAGTTGGCTGTACGAGCCGCGCACCGCCGCCGAGATCCTCCCCGCCGTCGTCGCCGAGGGCGTCGAGATCTCCGTGGGCAGCCTCGCGATGCTCAAGATGGTCGCCGACGCCGCCCGTCAGGCCGACCGCCGCGCCCGCGTCCACGTGAAGATCGACACCGGCATGGGACGCAACGGCGCCCTGCCCGCGAAGCTCGCCGCCATCGGCTCCGCCGCCAGGGAGGACGAGTTCATCCGCCTCAGCGGGGCATGGACGCATCTCTCCGCGGCCGACGACCCCGAGGACCCGATGACCGACCAGCAGGTCGAGATCTTCGACTCCGCCTGCGAGGCCCTCGAAGAGGAAGCGGGCCCGATCCCGCTCCAGCACCTCGCGAACACCGCCGCGACCCTCACCCGGCGCGACCTGCACCGCGACATCGTGCGACCGGGCATCGGCCTCTACGGCTACCCGCCCGTCGCGACCGATCTGGATCTGCGCCCGGCGCTCACGCTCACCAGCCGGCTCGCCCTCGTCAAGGACGTGCCCGCGGGCCAGACCGTCGGCTACGGCCACAGCTTCACCACCCCCGCGCCCACCCGCCTGGGCCTGGTGCCGATCGGCTACGCCGACGGGCTGCCGCGCGCCGCCTCCGGCGGTGTCAGCGTGCTCGTGCGCTCCGACGACGGCGACCACCGCGCCCAGCAGGTCGGGCGGATCAGCATGGACCAGATCGTGGTGGACCTGGGATCGGAGTCCCGGGCCCGCGCGGGCGACGAGGTCGTGCTGTTCGGAGCCGCCCAGGCGCTCGCGCCCCTGGACGACGACGCGTCCGAGGTCGCCGTGACCCCGCAGTTCGTCGCCTCCGCGCAGACTGAGGGAGAGCCGGAGCCGGAGCAGGAGCCCGCGCAGCAGCCGGATGCCGCGGCGGGCACGGGCGGTCCGACGGAGTCCCGGGACGGCGCGGAGCCGGAGACGGCCGAGTCCACCGGGTCGACCGAGGAGACCGAGCCCGCGGAGGCGAGCGACGAGGCCCCGTCGGCCCCCGCCCTCGCGGACCTCGATGCCGCGGAGCCCACTCTCCCCGATGACCATCCCGGTGTCCCGACCGCCGACGACTGGGCGACAGCCGCGGGCACCATCCCCTACGAGATCCTCACCTCGGTCTCCAACCGCGTGCCGCGGGAGCAGCGCTGATGAGCGGCGCCGTGGCCGGACCGGGCGCCGCGTCGCTCACCTTCACCACGACCGGCGCCGCGAGCACCCGCGATCTCGCGCGACGGCTCGCCCGACGCCTCGGTGCGGGCGACCTGCTCGTGCTCGACGGACCGCTCGGCGCGGGGAAGACCACCTTCACCCAGGGCCTCGGCGAGGGACTGGGGGTGCGCGGCCCCGTCGCGTCCCCGACCTTCGTGATCTCCCGGGTCCATCCGAGCGAGGCGGGCGGGCCGGCCCTCGTGCACGTCGACGCCTACCGGCTCGGCGGCGGCGCGGACATCGACGACCTCGACCTCGACTCCGATTTCTCGGACGCGGTCATGGTCGTCGAGTGGGGACGCGACGTCGTCGAGCAGCTGAGCGACTCGCACCTGCTCGTCGAGCTCTCCCGCGCGACCGGCGCGGAGGACGCGCAGCCGGCGCAGCCGCTCCAGCAGGCGCAACAGGCACAGCCGGCGCAGCCGGAGCAGGACATCGCCGCCGGCGACGGCGAGGAGTTCGACGAGCCCCGTGCGCTCACCCTCACCTTCGTCGGGCCGCGCTGGGACGACGCGCGGATCCGCGCGGTCCGCGAGGCCCTCGGGGGCGCGGCATCCACCACGACCACGGAAGGGCGCGAGGCATGATGTGGCTCGGGATCGACACCTCGGGAGCCGTCGGCGTGGCCGTCGGGGACCGGGACAGCGGGCGCGTGCTGGCCGTGGGCCAGGACGACCGTGCGCGGCACCACGACGAGGTGCTCATGGCCCTCATCGACGACACCCTCCGCCGGGCGGGCGGTGGACGCGCCGATCTCGAGGCCGTCGTCGCCGGACGCGGCCCGGGCCCCTTCACGGGCCTGCGCGTGGGTCTCGTGACCGCGCGCGAGATCGCGTTCGTCCTGGACATCCCGCTGCACGGCCTGTGCTCCCTCGACGCGCTCGCCCTGCAGGCCGCCGAGAAGGCCCCCGAGGCCCGCAGCCTCGCGATCGCGCTCGACGCTCGGCGCCGCGAGGTCTACTGGGCGCGCTACGAGCGGACCGACGGGCAGTCGCCGGCGGCACCCGGATCGCGCATCGAGCGGGTCGAGGGTCCCTCCGTCTCGGCCCCGGCGGACGTCGCCGAGGAGCTCATGGCCTGCGACGTCGTCGCGGGCTCCGGCGCCCTCCTGCACAGCGAGATCCTGCATCCGAACTCCGCGCTCGCCCACGTCGACGCGGGCTCCCTGCTGCGCGAGGCGTGGCGCCGGCTCGACGCGGGGGAGGACCTGTCCTCGACCGAGCCCCTCTACCTGCGCGAGCCCGACGCGAAGAAGCCGTCGGCGCGCAAGAGCGCCCTGGGGCGGCGGTGACCGAGCCCGCGCCCGGACCCGCCGCCGAGCGATCGTCCGCACCGGAGCCCGAGGACTTCCCCGAGCAGACGCGGCTGCCCGAGGGGATGCGCCTGCGCATCGCCACCCTCGAGGACGCCCTGCCGATCGCCGAGCTCGAGCTGCGGCTGTTCCCCGAGGACGCCTGGACATTCGACATGGTGCGCGAGGAGATCGCGCACCCCTCCCGCCGCTTCGTCGTCGTCGAGCGGGGGAGCGGGCCCCCGAGCGGCGGATCCGCCGACGAGCCCGACGCCCCCGGCGAGATCGTCGGGTACGCGGGCGTCATGCTCCTCGGCGACTCGGCCGACCTCCACACGATCGGCACCACCCTGCCCGGCCGCGGCATCGGTCGTGCCCTGCTCGACTGGTCGCTGCGCGCGACCCGCGAGGGAGGCGCGCGCGCCCTCGTGCTCGAGGTGCGCGAGGACAACGCGCGCGCTCGCTCCGTCTACGAGGCCGCGGGCTTCCAGGACATCGGCCGACGGCCCGGCTACTACCCGGGACCCCACGGCCCGGTCGACGCCCGCGTGATGATCCGCGAGCTCGCGGGGGACTGACCGGAGGGCCCGGGATCACACGTGGTGGTGCACCCGCTGGAAGACGTCCACGTAGTGCGCCTCGAGCCGACGCTCGGCGAGCCGCAGGCCCACCAGCAGCACCACGACCCCGATCACCAGGGAGAGCACCCCGGCGCCGATCAGGATCATCGGCCCGTCGACGACGAGCCCCCAGATCGCGACGCCGACCGCAGGAAGCTGCGGGACGAACACGGCGGCCGTCGCCAGTCCCATCGCGAGCATCGCGCTCGCGTTCGAGGACGAGCGGTCCTTCATCGGGTTCGTGCCGGGAGCGGCCGTCGGGTACGGCATGATCGTCCCGATCAGGGACGACGCGCCCCAGCCGCCCATCATCAGCCCGAGCGCGCCGAGCAGGATCATGGGCACCAGGTCCGGTCGGCCCATGAGGATCGGGATCACGATCGCGGCGAGCACCAGGAACGGCACGGTGAACACGGCCATCGCGGCGATCCGACCGCGCAGGTTCGCACGGGCCGGGACCCCCGCGGTGATGTTCACCCAGCCCGCGGGCCCGTCGAAGCCGATCTCGTTCGCGAGCGTGATCCCGCTGATCGCCGCCACCAGCAGCACGCCCATGAACGGCGTGACGCGGTTGTTCTCGTTGATCAGGCCCATCGCCACGAAGAAGACGAGCATGACCGGCATGATCACGACCGAGGCGAGGTAGCGGGAATCGCGCCGCCAGTAGCGCAGGGAGCGGCCCATGACCGCGCCGAACGCGCTCGAGCGCACGAAGCGCGGCACCAGGGCGGAGACCTTCGCGCTGCCGGAGGAGGCATCGCCGACCAGGGCCTCGCGCATCGCCAGGTCGATGCTGCGGCGCCACCACAGCCACACCAGCACGATGGTGGCCGCTCCGATCACCGCGCGGACGAGCGCGGGGAGCACGGCGCCCTGGGCGAGGTCGACGGGTACGGAGAACAGCGCGCCGAAGGGGGTCCACGCCCCGATCTGCGCCCCGGTGGCGAGCACCCTCGACCACAGGGAGATGTTCGCGCCGTCGAGCGACTGCCCCAGCAGGCTGATGCCGTAGAGGGCGCCCAGCATGACGACGATGCCGATCACGCCGCCCACCTCGCGGCCGCGCCGCGAGGAGGAGCGCGAGGCCTGGTGCGCGAGGACCGCGCGCGGCAGCAGCAGGCAGAGCACGATGCCGGCGAGGTGGGCGGGGACCAGGGCGATGATCGCGAGGACCATCCAGATGGGCCCGGCCGCATGCATCGCCGCCCAGATGATGACGCCGACGCTCGTGATCGCGACCCCGAGCACGGTGAACAGGGTGGGCAGGCTGATGGCTCCGGCGGCCAGCATCCCCGGCTGGAGCTCCCGTGCGGTGCGCGGGTACAGGGCCAGCTTGCGGGGGTCCAGGGAGTCGTCGACGCCGAAGGCGAACAGCGGCAGCAGCAGCCAGACCAGCACGAGCGCCGTGCCCAGCGCGCGGACGGCGGTGGGGAACACGGACCCGTCGGCGTCCATGACGACCGTCGCGACGACCAGGGCGACCAGGGTGGCCATCCCGCCCAGTCCGTAGAGGCCGCCGAAGACGGTGCCGACGATCTTGCCGACGTTCTTGCGGAACGAGCGGCGCCACAGGATCCACTTCAGCCGCATGAGCAGCCGCACGAGCGCCATGCCGCGCACGCTGCCGTGCAGGGAGCCTCCTGCGGTGGTGATGTCGGAGGTCCCGGAGGCCCCGGAGGTGCGGGCGCTGTCCGCGGCGCCGAAGGGGCCTCCCGCCGGCGCCCCGTGCTCGTCGGTCCTCATGACTGCAGCCATGACAGGCTCCCCTCCTCGACCTCGCCCGCTCCGACGAGGTCCATGAAGCGCTGCACGAGGCTGCCGCCGGCGCGGACCTCCTCGAGCGTGCCGTCGGCGAGGATCTCTCCGCGCGCGATGATCGCGACGTGCGAGCACAGCTCCTCGACGAGCTCCATGACGTGGCTCGAGAGCACCACGGTGCCGCCGCCGGCGACGAAGGCGCGCAGGATCTGGCGGATCCGCTGCCCGGAGACCGGGTCCACGGCCTCGAGCGGCTCGTCGAGCACGAGCAGGCGAGGGGCGTGGATGAGAGCGCAGGCCAGCAGGATCTTCTTCGTCATGCCGGCCGAGTAGTCGACGACGAGCTTGCCGTCCTCCCCGGCGAGGTCCATGGCCTCCAGCAGCGAGGTGCTGCGCTCGTCGACGATCGCGGGGTCCATGCCCCGGATCAGGCCGACGTAGGTGAGCAGCTCGCGCCCGGTGAGGCGGTCGAAGGTGCGCAGGCCGTCGGCCAGCACCCCCATCTGCGCCTTGGCGCGCTCGGGCTCGCTCCACATGTCGGCGCCCAGCACGTGCGAGCTGCCGCCGTCGGGCCGCAGCAGGCCGGTCGCCATCGACAGTGTCGTGGTCTTGCCCGCGCCGTTGGGGCCGACGATCCCGTAGAAGGCACCGCGCGGGATCGACAGCGAGATGCCGTGCACGACCTCGGTGCCGTCGAAGGACTTGCGCAGACCGTCGACGTGCAGAGCGGGCTCTGCGCCGGGCGGGGCGGTGGATGCGGGGCTCGCGCCGCCGGTCGCGGCGGCACTCGGTTCGTGGACCGGGACTGTGGGCTGGCTCATGCTCGAAGACTACGGGGGAGGCCGCGGGAGGCTCGACCATCCGTCGGCGGTGCGCGCACCCGACCTAAGTCGGTGACGCCGCGGGCGACCGGGACGATCGACCGCGGTGCGGGGCGCGGGCATCGGCCGATCGTCTGAGCGCCGGGCCCGTGCGCCGGGAGCGAGCAGATAGAGTGCAACCTGGCCGAGTGCCGACATCCGAGAGGGGAACCTTCCCATGACGACACCCCGTCGCCGATTCGCGGACGCCGAGGGCGCCGACGAATCACCGAGCACCCCGCGCGAGGTCGCGGAGATCCCGATCGGGATCCGACGCCTGGGGGCCTGGTCCTGGCGGCTGATCGTGATCACCGCCGCGGCCGCCCTGATCATCTGGGGCATCCTCAAGATCACGGCCATCGTGATCCCGGTGCTGATCGCGATCCTCGTCGCCTCGCTGCTCTCCCCGCTGGTGGGCCTGCTGACCCGGCACACCTTCCTGGGGCGGGCGGCCGCGAGCGGCGTCGCCCTGGTGGCCCTGATCATCGTGGTGATCGGCATGTTCACGCTGGCCAGCCGCCAGCTGTTCGCGCAGGCCGGCGACATCTACGCCAAGGCCCTCACCGGTGTGCAGACGCTGATCGACTGGTCGAACACCACGTTCAACCTCGACGACTCGATGATCAACAAGGCGACCGACGAGATCCTCGCGAAAGTGCAGGAGAACACGGACTCCCTGATCAGCGGCGCCTTCTCGACGGTCTCGACCGTGGGCAACGTCGTCACGGGCATCGTGATCGCCCTGTTCACCCTGTTCTTCCTGCTCTCGGGCGGCTCGACGATCTGGCGCTGGGTGGTGGGCCTGCTGCCCCCGGCCGCGCGCGTGCCCACCCACGAGGCGTTCCGCCGCGGCTGGAAGGCGCTGTCGGCGTACATGCGCACGCAGATCATGGTCGCCGCGGTCGACGCGACCGGCATCAGCATCGGCATGATCGCCCTCGGCGTGGGCTCCTACGCCGTGCCGATCTGGCTGCTCGTGTTCCTGTTCTCGTTCGTGCCGCTGGTCGGTGCGATCCTCTCGGGCGCCATCGCGATCCTCATCGTGCTGGTGCTCAAGGGCTGGGTCTTCGCGATCATCATGCTCGCGGTGGTCATCGCCGTGCAGCAGATCGAGGGCAACGTCCTCCAGCCCTTCCTCATGGGCAAGGCCGTCGAGCTGCACCCGCTGGCCGTGTTCCTGGGCGTCGCCTCGGGCGCGATGATCGCCGGCATCGCGGGCGCCCTGTTCGCGATCCCCGTGATCGCCTTCGTCAACGCCACGCTGCTGTACATGACGGGGCGCGACCCCTCACCCGACCTGGGCCTCGACGAGACCGTCGACGCGCAGCTCACCGCCCCGCCGCAGCCCAAGAAGCACGAGGAGTCCCCCCGCGAGGCGAAGCGCCGCGCGAAGGCCGAGTCCTCGAAGGCGCAGGCCGCCGCGCTGCGCGAGGAGTCGGCCGAGGAGGTCGCGAGCAGCGCGGCCCCGAAGCACGGCGAGGAGCCCCGCGCAGGGGAGTGACTCCGCCGCACCGGACCGCCGGGTACGGAGATGGCCGGGTCTGCCGTCGGAACCATGGGGTTCCGGCACGCAGACCCGGCCTTCGTCGTCCGGTCGTCCGTCGCGGCGCACGGGGCGCCCGACGGATGGCTCAGGCGCGGTAGGGCTTCGCGGAGATGATCTCGATCGTCAGCGAGCGGCCGTTGGGCGCCTCGTAGTCGATGCTCTCGCCGACCTTCGAGCCGTTGATCGCCGATCCCAGCGGGGACTCGGTCGAGAAGACCTCGAGGTCCTCGCCGTCGTCCGCGATCTCGCGGTTGCCCAGCAGGAACGTGCGGTCCTTGCCGGCCATCGAGATCTTCACGACCATGCCCGGCTCGACGACGCCGTCGTCCTTCGGGGTCTCGCCGACGACCGCGTTCTTCAGCAGGTGGGTGAGCTCCGCGATGCGAGCCTCGTTCTTCCCCTGCTCCTCGCGGGCCGCGTGGTAGCCGCCGTTCTCCTTGAGGTCGCCCTCGTCGCGAGCCGCGGCGATGCGCTCGGCGATCTCGGTGCGACGGGGCCCCTCGAGCTCGGCGAGCTCCGCGGTGAGGCGGTCGTAGGCGTCCTGGGTGAGCCAGGAACCAGTGGGCTGGCTGCTCATGCGAACACTCCTGATGTCTTGTCGCGGGCGGCCGCCCTCGGCGGACGCCCGACACAGTTCACGGGGCACATGTTGCGCATGCGCCCCGTGTGCGGGTGATGAAGACCGACGCGCTGTCGGTATCAGAGCATCGTACAACGGATGCGACCGGCGCCCCCAACGGTGCGGCGCGTCGGACACCTGGGATCCGGGCCCGGTCGCGGGCCCCGGTGCCGCGATCCCGGCCGGCGGAGGATCAGGCCTTCTGGCAGCTGATGACCTCGGCGCTGACCGCCTCGCCCTGGGTGTCGATGTCCACGGTGCGCACGACCTGCCGCTCGGGGCCCCCGGGGATCTCCACCTCGCGGAAGCCCACCTGCGCACGACCCGCGTTCAGCGCCTGCACCGTGCACGTGGCGTCGACGCCGGGGCTGCGGGTGAGCTGGAAGGTCAGCGAGATCGTGTCGTCGTCGACGTGGTCGTAGCCGACGTCCTTCGCGGTCACGGGCTGGTCCGCGAAGCGGTAGCCGACGAAGGCGAGCACGGCGAGGAACACGACGGCCCCGATCACGAACAGCACGCGCGCGGTGCGCCGGGGCACCAGCGGGCCACCGTAGCGGGAGGCGAGCGGATCGGTGGATCCCGTGGGGGTGCTCGGAGCGTGCGCGTCCATGCGCCCATCCTCCCAGATCGGACCTGGGCCCGACGCGCGAGTGGCGGGGGTCTCGGCCTCCGCCCCAGTCCGGGACCAGGCAGGTGGCGTACCCTCGGCTGGTGCGGAGACGCGCCCGATCCCGGGCCGTCGGCCCCGCCCGCGGCGAGGCCCTGAGCCCCGCCCGCGGACCCGTCCGAGCGACGGGACGAGACCCGTCCCGCCCGACGGGACCAGAGCTGTCCGACCCCGACCCGGTGAAGGTGGAAACGTGCCCGACCTCGAGCCCGAGAGCGACGACCGGCTGCGCATGGTCGCCGTGCATGCCCACCCCGACGACGAGTCGAGCAAGGGGGCGGGGTCGATGGCCAAGTACGTGCGCGAGGGCGCGCAGGTCACCGTCATCACCTGCACCGGCGGGGAGCGCGGCGACATCCTCAACCCCAAGCTCGCCGACGACGAGGAGATCCTCGCGGACCTGCCCGCGGTGCGCCGCACCGAGATGGCCGCCGCGCAGAGGGTCCTGGGCGTGGACCACGAGTGGCTCGGGTTCGTCGACTCGGGCCTGCCCGAGGGCGATCCCCGCCCCGAGCTGCCCGAGGGATGCTTCGCGCGCGTGAGCGTCGAGGAGGGCGCGCGGCCCCTGGTCGCCGCGATCCGCCGACTGCGTCCGCATGTGCTCACCACGTACGACGAGAACGGCGGCTACCCGCACCCCGACCACATCCAGTGCCACCGGATCAGCGTGCTCGCCTTCGAGCGGGCCGCGGACCCCGAGTACGCGCCCGAGCTCGGCGAGCCGTGGGAGGTCTCGAAGATGTACTACATCAACGGCTTCTCCCGCAGCCGCTTCCAGGGCATCGCCGACTTCCTGCGCGGACGCGGCACCCCGGACGAGCAGCTCGAGGAGATGGCCCAGCGCTTCCCCAGCGGCGCCGACCGCCTGGTCACCACCCGCGTGGACATCAGCGACCAGCTCGACATCCGCGACGCCGCGCTGCGCGCCCACGCCACCCAGGTGGATCCCGAGGGCTTCTTCTTCCACATCCCCAACGACGTCCTGCGCGAGTCGCACTGGGCGACCGACGACTACGAGCTGCGCACCTCGCGCATCGGCGTGACCCTGCCCGAGACCGACCTGTTCGCGGGTCTGCGATGAGCGCCGGGCTGATGAGCGCCGGGACGATCGGGCTCGCGACGTCGGGCGGACGGCTGCTCGCCGCGCCCTCGGACTCCGGGGACATGACCGCGACGACCGTCACGCCGGGCCTGCCGGCCTTCATCGTGATGTTCGTGCTGGCCGCCGCCATCGTGCTGCTCGCCCTCGACATGACGCGCCGCGTGCGCCGCATCCAGGCCCGCTCGCGCGCCGAGGGGCATCTCGCCGAGGAGGGCCGGGGCGAGGGCGCCGGGTCTGCCGACGGGGCCGAGCCTGCGGACTCGACCGAGCCTGTGGACGGGACTGAGCCTGCGGATGGGGCAGGGCCTGCCGACGGGGCAGCGCCTGCCGATGAGAACCGGCCTGCCGACGGGGAGGCGCCGTCGGACGACGGGGATTCCGAGGGCGGCGAAGGCGGTCGTCCGCGCGACTGAGCGGCCCGTCATCCCGTCATCCCGTCGGCCCCGTCGCTCGTCGTCGACCGGGATCGGACGACCGGGGTCAGACGACCACCGGGGTCAGATGACCGCGATCGCGACCGCGACGAAGTGGCAGACGAAGCCCGCGATCGTGAACGCGTGGAAGATCTCGTGGTAGCCGAACCACGCCGGTGACGGGTCGGGCCGCTTGAGGCCGTAGACGAGCGCGCCGAGCGTGTATGCGATGCCGCCGGCGATGATCAGCCAGGCCACGGCCCAGCCGCCGCCCGCGATGATCTGCGGCATGTAGAAGATCGCCACCCAGCCCAGCGCCACGTACGCGGGCACGTAGAGCCAGCGCGGCGCACTGGTCCAGAAGATGCGGAAGCCCACGCCGATCAGGGCGCCCGCCCAGCAGATCACCAGCAGGGTGACTGCCGAGCGCGGCTGCAGCATCGATGCGGCGATCGGCGTGTAGGTGCCCGCGATGATGAGGAAGATGTTGGCGTGGTCGAAGCGCCGCAGCATGAGCGCGTGCTCGGCGCGCCAGGTGCCGCGGTGGTAGGTCGCGCTCACGCCGAACAGCAGGCACGAGGTCAGCACGAAGACCGCGCACGCGAGCCGGGTGGGCAGGTCGTCGCCGAGCGCGACCAGCAGCAGCCCGGCGATCAGCGCCGCCGGCAGGGCGAGCATGTGCAGCACGCCGCGAAGGCGGGGCTTGGGCAGGGCCAGTCCCAGCTCCTTCGCGCGGCGCGCCATCTGGCGGGTCAGCTCGCGCGGGGCGAAGGGATGCGTCGACGCAGTCGGGATCTGGTCGTCCTCGAGGACCGACGGCGGCCCGGCCGGAGTGATCGGGCGCCGAGCCGCCTCCGAGACGCTGTCGCGATGGGTCTCGGAGTCGGGGGAGCGGTGGGGTGCCAGGGCCATGCCGTGAGCGTAACCTACGGTTCCGTAAGTGGGGAGTGCGCCGTCTGTGGCGGTGCTGTGAAGAGCGGCCGCGTCCTTGCCGCACCACCGGTGCGCATGGTCGATAATGGAGCGTCCTCGCCGTGCGGGCGCGGACACGACGGGCAGACGAGTCGGGACGCGCGAGAGGGGGAGCTGGTCGTGGACGATGACGGGATCCTCTACCGCGTGTACGAGAAGCGGCTGATCAAGGAGCTCGACGCCTACCAGCTGCCCCAGCACCTCGGCGTCATCGTCGACGGGAACCGGCGCTGGGCCAAGGCCTCGGGCATCACCACCGCCGAGGGTCATCGCCAGGGCGGAGCGAAGATCACCGAGTTCCTCACCTGGTGCGAGGAGCTCGAGATCCCGCTGGTCACCGTGTGGATGCTCTCCACCGACAACCTGCGCCGCGGGGCCGACGAGCTCGCGCTGCTGTTCGAGATCATCGCCGAGACCGTCGAGTCGATCGCGGGCGCGGGCTACACCGTGCGCCTGGCCGGATCCGTCGAGTCCCTGCCCGAGGCGACCCGGGAGCGCGTGGCTGCCGTGCAGGAGCGCTCGACCCCGTCGAAGTCCCTCACCGTGAACGTCGCGATCGGCTACGGCGGCCGCGAGGAGATCGTCGACGCGGTCCGCGAGCTCGTGCGCGACCTCGGCGCCGAGGGCCGCAGCCCCGATGAGATCGCCGAGGCCATCTCCATGGAGGGCATCGGCGAGCACCTCTACACGCGCGGCCAGCCCGACCCGGACCTCATCATCCGCTCCTCGGGCGAGCAGCGGCTCTCCGGGTTCCTCATGTGGCAGTCCGCCCACTCGGAGTTCTGGTTCTGCGAGACCAATTGGCCGGGCTTCCGGCGCGTGGACCTGCTGCGCGCCCTGCGCGACTACTGCCAGCGCGAGCGCCGCTTCGGCGCGTGAGGCGGGCGCCGCGCCGTCGGGCGGACCCGTCGTCGGGCGGACCCATCGGCGGAGGGAGCCGTCGGCGGACGGACGCGTCGGCGGACGGACGCGCCCCGTCGGACCGGCCCATCGGCGAACGGACGATGACGGCCTCGTGAATGCTGCGGCGGCGCACACGCCGCCGGGCGCGTCGTGCCGCGCGTCACACCTCGCGCGGAGTAGGTTCGCGGCAAGCGCTCCGATCGGGCCGCATCCCCAGTCTTCCCCTCCGAGGGGACGCGGCAGACCGCACGGGGCTGATCACGGACGGAGGCTCCCGATGACCGACACCACCACGACCGCCCCCCAGGGCACGACGGCGCAGGATCCGGGCGAGGCGCACCTCGCCGAGCAGGGCCCGACCACGATCGACACCGCGCGGCCCGCCGCGCGGGAGGCCGGGCAGGACCCGTTCGGGGCGGAGGGGGACGGCGGCCATCCGGTGGCCGTGGTGCGATCCCTCGAACCCGGGGGCGCCCAGGAGGCCCTGCCCGACCTCGAGGTCGGCACTCTCACCTACGTGCTGGACACCTCCGTGCTGCTCTCGGACCCGCAGGCGCTGGTCCGCTTCGCCGAGCACGACATCGTCCTGCCGATCGTCGTCATCACCGAGCTCGAGTCCAAGCGCCACCATCCCGACCTCGGATTCTTCGCCCGGCAGTCGCTGCGGATCCTCGACGACCTGCGCGATCGCCACGGCAACCTCTCCGTCCCGCTGCCGATCGGCGAGGACGGCGGCCACGTGCACGTCGAGCTCAACCACTCCTCCGACCGCTCGCTGCCCGACGGCTTCCGGCTCGGCGACAACGACACCCGCATCCTCGCCGTCGCCAAGAACCTGCAGCTCGAGGGCAAGAGCGTCGTGCTCGTCTCCAAGGACCTTCCGATGCGCATCAAGGCATCGGCCTGCGGCATCCACGCCGAGGAGTACCGCGCCGAGCTCGCCCGCGACCGCGGATACACCGGCATGGTCACCGCGAGCGTCGGCGAGGAGGAGATGACCGCGCTCTACGACGGCAGCGACGTGGAGATCCCCGAGGTCTCCCATCGCCCGGTCCACACCGGCGTCACCATGACGAGCCCCCGCGGCAGCGGCCTCGGACGCGTCACCCGCGAGGGCAGCGTGCGGCTCGTCCCGGGCGACCAGGGCGTCTTCGGCGTCCACGGACGCAGCGCCGAGCAGCGCATCGCGATCGACCTGCTGCTGGACGAGTCCATCGGCATCGTCTCCCTGGGCGGCCGCGCCGGCACGGGCAAGAGCGCGCTCGCCCTGTGCGCCGGGCTCGAGGCGGTCCTCGAGAAGCGCACGCAGCGCAAGATCATGGTGTTCCGCCCGCTCTACGCGGTGGGCGGCCAGGAGCTCGGCTTCCTGCCCGGCGACCAGGGCGAGAAGATGGGGCCCTGGGGAGAGGCCGTCTTCGACACCCTGGGCTCGATGGTCAGCCAGAACGTGATCGACGAAGTGCTCAGCCGCGGCATGCTCGAGGTGCTCCCGCTGACGCACATCCGCGGGCGCTCCCTGCACGACGCCTTCGTGATCGTCGACGAGGCCCAGTCCATGGAGCGCAACGTGCTGCTGACCATGCTCTCGCGCATCGGCCAGAAGTCCCGCGTGGTCCTCACCCACGACGTCGCGCAGCGCGACAACCTGCGCGTGGGCCGCTACGACGGCATCGCGAGCGTGGTCGAGGCCCTCAAGGGCAGCGAGCTCTTCGCCCACATGACCCTGCAGCGCTCCGAGCGCTCCAAGGTCGCCGAGCTGGTCACGCACGTGCTGGATGCGCCGGTGATGTGAGGTCGCGGTCGTCGTCGCGGTCGCGTCGCGGCGGCGGGCGCGGGCGCGTCGCGGGGGCGTGGGGTCGCGCGGCCACGGCGCAGGGGCCGAGTCCGCGGGCCGCGTCAGGTGCGCGGGTCGTTGACGGCTTCGGAGGTGTCACCGAAAGGCTGGTGGTGAGGAGCCGTGGCAATATCGCCACGGCTCCTCACCACAGGCCCGTCCGTGACAACGCCCCCGCCGGACCGTTCGCGAAATGCCCCCTGGGGCCGCCCGGGACACGGCACCGTAGGCCGTCCGTCGGATCTGGGAGCGGACCACGCTGAGTGCGTCGTCGCGGTCGCGGTCGCAGTCGCAGTCGTTGTTGCGGCCTCGGGCGATGCACTCTGTCGGGGGCGAACTCCCGTTCGTTCCTCCCCATGGCGCGGTCATCCACATTCGATCGAGCGGACTGCCGCGCACGTGGGACTGCTGGTCCGATCGGGGTATGCGAATACGGGGCGTCATCCACAAACGGGACCTGGGGAGGCTCTATCCAGACCCGCGTGAGCGCAGGGTTCTTCGGCGCAGAGGGGCCTTTCGCTCCGCTGGATCGTGGTACGTGACACCGGAGGCACCGGAGGACCTCGTCGCGGTGCTTGAGCAGGGTGTACGTCCCACCTGCGTCGATGCGGCGGCGCTGCACGGCCTCTGGACACCGCTGGTGGACGGGGTCCATGCATTCGCTCCCCGTTGCGTCGAGGGCGATCCCCATGGGCCTCAGCTGCTGCCTATCCGCCGACGGCTCGACCCCCGGACCGGAGAGCTCGTCCTGCCGCCAGAAGCGGACAGTCGAGGTCGACCTCGACGGCGTCAGTCCCTCGTCCTCCACACTCCCAGCCAGCGTGCGTGGCCGGACCTGGAGCCGGTGCCGGACATCGGGCGGACCCTGGACCACGCCGCACGATGCCTGGACACGGTGGATGCCGCGATCCTCATCGAGTCGGCACTGAACAAGCACGTCCTCGACTCATTCGCGCTCGAGGGGCTGTTGGCCGGGCTTCCACATCGATTCGGCGGACCGCTGCATCGGGTCCGGAGCGACGCACAGTCCGGCACCGAGACGGCAGTGCGCTGGTGGTTCGAACAACGGCAGGTCTCGGTGCGGACCCAGGTGCAGCTGCTGCCCGGAGTGCGGGTCGACATCCTGGTGGGCACGAACTGGGTGATCGAATGCGACAGTCGGACGTTCCATGATGATCCCGATCAGTATCGGGAGGACCGACGCCGGGACTTGGCGCTTGCTGCGCTCGGCTACCGCGTCACCCGCTTGACCTGGGAGCAGGTCTTCATCGACTGGGAGAACACGCAGCAGATGCTGCTGGCGATGCTGCGTCGACGCGAGCACCGCCGCCCGCTGCGGGCGTGATGTGAACGGGGGGAGGGGCCCTGCGAGAGGACGGGTTCGCTGTCACCGAGGGGCCGATGGTGAGGAGCTGTGGCAATATCGCCACGGCTCCTCACCATCGGCCCGTCCGCAACCGGTACCTGGAGATATGGCGAGGGACGGCGGGAGGGGGGGCGGGCCCCGTCTCCGACCGCATGCCCAGCGGCCGACATGCGGGATCCCGACACCTGTCGCCGGTCTCCGGCGTTCACCGAGCAGACCAGAGGGCCCGCACTCCGCGACGGAGTGCGGGCCCTCTGACGAACATGGGCGCCCGGCGTCGATGCAGCTTCCGGCGTCGGTCCGGCCTCTGGGCGGATCAGGCCTTCGGGGCAGTCATCGAGAGCACGTCGAGGGCGTCGTCGAGCTGCTGCTCGGTGAGCTCGCCGCGCTCGACGAAGCCGAGGGCGATGGTCGCCTCGCGCACGGAGACCTGCTCCTTCACGGCGTGCTTGGCGATCTTCGCGGCGCTCTCGTAGCCGATCAGCTTGTTCAGCGGGGTGACGATCGAGGGGGATGCCTCGGCGTAGAAGCGGGCCTTCTCCTCGTTCGCGATGAGCCCGTCGACCGTCTTGTCGGCGAGCACCTTCGAGGCGTTCGCGAGCAGGCGGATCGACTCGAGCAGGCTCGTGCCCATCAGGGGGATCTGCACGTTCAGCTCGAAGGAGCCCTGCGCGCCGCCCCAGGCGACGGACGCGTCGTTGCCGATGACCTTCGCGCACACCTGCAGCACGGCCTCGGGGATCACGGGGTTGACCTTGCCGGGCATGATCGAGGAGCCGGGCTGCAGGTCGGGGATCGCGATCTCCCCGAGGCCCGTGTTCGGGCCCGAGCCCATCCAGCGCAGGTCGTTGCAGATCTTCGTGAGCGAGACGGCGATGGTGCGCAGCGCGCCGGACATCTCGACCAGGCCGTCGCGCGCGGACTGCGCCTCGAAGTGGTCGCGGGCCTCCGTCAGCGGCAGCCCGGTCTGCTCGGCGAGGTTCGCGATGACCTTCTGCGGGAAGCCGGCGGGAGTGTTGATGCCGGTGCCGACGGCGGTGCCGCCCTGGGGGACCTCCGCCGTGCGGGGGAGCGCGGCCTGCACGCGCTCGATGCCGTAGCGGATCTGGGCCGCGTAGCCGCCGAACTCCTGGCCCAGGGTCACCGGGGTGGCGTCCATGAGGTGCGTGCGGCCCGACTTCACGACGCTCTTCCACGCCTCGGCCTTCGCCTCGAGAGAGGCGGCGAGGTGCTCGAGGGCGGGCAGCAGGGTCTTCACGACCGAGCTGGTCACGGCCACGTGCACCGAGGTCGGGAAGACGTCGTTCGAGGACTGGGAGGCGTTGACGTGGTCGTTGGGGTGGACCTTCTGGCCCGACGCCGTCGACGCGATCGTCGCGAGCACCTCGTTCATGTTCATGTTCGAGCTCGTGCCCGAGCCGGTCTGGTACGTGTCGATCGGGAACTGGTCGTCGTGCGAGCCGGCGATCACCTCGTCGGCCGCGGAGATGATGGCGTCCGCGATCGCGGCGTCGAGCACGCCGAGATCCTCGTTCGCGCGGGCCGCAGCCTTCTTCACCTGGGCGAGCGCGTGGATGTGGGCGGGCTCGAGCCCCTGGCCGGAGATCGGGAAGTTCTCGACGGCGCGCTGCGTCTGGGCGCCGTACAGGGCGTCGACCGGGACGCGCACCTCACCCATGGTGTCGTGCTCGATGCGGTACTCGGGCTGGGTCATGGAGGAACTCCTTCGTTCGTCGGTGCTGCGAGGGCCGGGCCCCGCGAGGTGATCGATGGTGACCCTCGGACCGTATCCGACCGAGGTGACGGCGCGGTGGCCGATGGGGCGTTCGGGTGACGCGGTGATCAGTGAGATCGGTGGGTGCAGCGCAATCGGTGAGTCCGGCGACCGGCGACCGGCGACCGGCGACCGGCGACGGGCGACCGGCGGTGCGCGGTCAGCGGGGCAGGGGGCTGCCGTCGGTCCGGTCCTCGAGCTCGTCGGCCCAGGGCGGGTTCGCGCCGGGCCGCGAGACGGTGACGGCGGAGAGGGCGGCGGCATGACCGAGGACGTCCTGCAGCACCGCGGTGTCGGCCGCGGCCAGGGCCTCTCGCCGACGCGCGCCCAGCAGATCGCGGGATGCGAGGGCGTCGAGGATCCCCGCGGAGTAGGTGTCGCCCGCGCCCACGGTGTCGGCGACGTCGACGCGCACGGGATCCACCGGTATCCGACCGTCGGGCCCGAAGCCGACCGCTCCGTCCCCGCCGCGGGTCATCGCTACGACACTGGGGCCGAGGTCGCGCCAGGAGGCGGCGACGTCCTCGACGTCATCGGTGCCGTAGAGCCAGGCGATGTCCTCATCGCTCGACTTCACGATGTCGCAGCGGCCGATGAGCGCCTCGATCAGCGGACGCACCGTCGCGGGCTCGCCCATGAGGTCGGGCCGGATGTTCGGGTCGTAGCTGAGCGTCGCGGAGTCGCGGTATGCGTCGAGGACGTCCGCGACCACACAGCTGCCCGGGGCGAGCACGGCGGCGATCGACGAGGTGTGGACGGCGTCGAGGCCGGAGGGGAGACCGGAGGGGTCCGGATCCCAGACCAGGTCGAAGGTGTACTGGGCCGCGCCGTCGGCCCCGACCCGCGCCTGCGCGGTCGAGGTGGGACGATCGTCGATGCTGCCCGGGGTGAGCACGACGCGCGAGGACTCGACGTGCTCGCGGATGTCCCGCCCGCGGGCGTCGTCGCCGATGCGGGTGAGCAGGTGCGAGACGTGCCCGAGCCGGCCCAGCGCGACCGCGACGTTCATGGGCGACCCGCCGGGGTACTCGGCGGGCGGCTCGCCCGGGCGCAGGACGATGTCCGTGAGCGATTCTCCGACGGTGAGAAAAGTGGCCTTCACGGCATAGATCTTGGCATTTTTCGCGGCACGGGGCGAACGCGCGACAATGCGTGCATGCCGACACCGAAGGATCCGAGCGCCCAGGCCTCCGAGCACAGGCCCGAGCCCGTGCCCGAGAGCGCCGAGGGTGCCGAGGGCGCCGAGGGTGTCGAGAAGGAAGGCGCCGACGCCACGCCCTCGTCCGCTCCCGCGGCCGCGCCGGCTCCTGCGCCGCGCAAGCGCTCGCCGTACTCGATGAGCAAGGGCGACGCCTCGATGCGCAACATCGCCTGGGCGCTCGGCCTCACGCTCGGCTGCGTGGCCGTGGTCGGCGTGATCTTCTTCGGCGTGGGGCGCAGCGTGGACCGCGAGATCCCCGAGACCTCCCGCCTGGATGTCGGCGCGAGCGCGCAGCGCGCCCAGGAGCAGGCGCCGTTCGCTGTCGCGCAGCCCGCGCTCGGCAGCAGCTGGACTCCTCGTGCCGCGGACTACACGGCGGGCGATCGGCCGACGTGGGAGCTGCGCTTCACCTCGCCCTCGAACTCGCTGGTCACGATCGTGGAGAGCGAGGAGATGTCCGCGGCGGACCTCTCCTCGCAGCTGCCCGGGGCCGACGTGACCGGCGACGTCACGATCGAGGGCGCGGACTGCCAGCGCGTGAGCGGGGAGGACGAGGAGCACGGCATCACGTGCCAGGGCGACGGCTGGGCCGTCATCGTCCACGGCGCCGCCGACGACGGCGAGCTCGACACCGCGGCGAAGGCGACCGTGCGCAGCATCGAGGACGGCGGCACCGCGGGGTCCTGAGCGTCGGGTCGTCGCGATGACGCAGCGACATCGTCGGCGAGGTGCGCCCGCCCACTCAGCGCCGGACGGCCGCCGTGCTCAGCGCCGGGCCTGGACCGCCTCCTCGAGCTTCTGACGGGCCCCGTCGAGCCACTGCTGGCAGCGGCGGGCGAGCATCTCGCCGCGCTCCCACAGGGCGATCGACTCCTCGAGCCCTCCCTGCCCGGACTCCAGGCGGCGCACCACCTCGACGAGCTGATCGCGGGCGGCTTCGTAGCTGAGGGCGGCGACGTCCTCGGGGAGCTCCTGCGCGGCGTCGGATGCCGGGTCGGCGGCGGGATCGGTCGCGGCGCTCTCCGCGGCGGGAGCGTCCGTCGAAGGATCGTCCGTCGCGGGGTCCTCGGGCGTGGTGCTCATCGGTTCTCCTCGGGGGCATCGGGCTGGTCGGTGGCGTCGGTGGGGCCGGTGGGGCCGGTGGATTCGGCGAGAT